>JAABUA010000009.1 GCA_011389515.1 Desulfobacteraceae bacterium | reverse complement strand
TACTGCTCGTCACGCTTCGGTGTGAACTGTCAATCATTATGTCTACGGAAGAAAATTCTGTGGGAATATTTATCGTGTCTATACAAGAATTCAAAAATTAGTAGCAGAGAACTGATATTTCCGTCTGAACGGTATTTATGAAGCGTTTATCCTCGGAGAAAACGAATACCCCATACAGGTACTATTTGACAAATCCATCCCCTGCAATAAAGTTTTATTATGTTTGCTTTTGCATAGTAAATGATTTGCATATCTGCCGCGCCATCTGTCCAATGTGAATGAAATTGTATAAAGGGGGAGTTGGGATGAATTGTAAGGCAATTTTTTTCGGCGTAATTTTATTGCTGGTATGTTTTGCAGCCGTTCCATTGGCAGGAGCGGACATGACAAAGCAGGGAGAAAACAAAGCGCCCCTCAGCCTGATTGTGGCTACGCCGGAAGAGGGGTTTCAACTGGCTATCGCGCTTGCGCGCAAAGGGGTAACCGAGACACAGCCTGACAAGGAAGTGTTAAAGAAACTGCGACCTGCATATGCACTTGATCCGGACAGTCTGATTGCTGCATCCCAGGTGGTTGCCATTCATTTCCAGACCATTGCCGCAGCCAATAATTATTGGCGCGATGAGGACTGAAGGCCGGAGAATGAGCAGGGGACAAATGGTATGCATGGGCAGGAATTTCGCTCCCCCTTTCCGGCATATGATGGCAAACATTCGGGAGCAAATGAAAGGAAGGTATCAGCATGCAGGCACGAGGCCCTCTTATGGTAGAGCATCGTCTCATTGAGCGGATGCTGTCGGTCATCGAAAATATGCTGTCGGAAATCGAATCAAAGCAACAGGTGGATCCGGTATTGGTGGAGGTCGTTGTTGACTTTATAAAAGTCTATGCTGATCGGACGCACCACGGGAAGGAGGAAGACATTCTTTTCCGGGAGATGGACAAGAAACCGCTTTCTGCCGAGGACCGGAAAATCATGAATGAATTGATAGACGAGCATGTAATCGGGCGCAACGCAACCAAAGCCCTTGCTGATGCCAACATGCGTTATCAGAACGGCGAAAAGGCCGCCCTGGACGAAATTGCAGACAATTTCAAAACCCTTCTTGAAATGTATCCCCAACATATTGACAAAGAAGACAACAATTTTTTTCCTGCATCCAGAAGCTATTTCACGGATGAAGAAGACAAGAAAATGCTGGAAGACTTCTGGGAATTTGATCGGAAGCTGATCCATGAGAAATATGAATCCGTCATGGCGGCATTGAAAAAGTGAGCTGTAAGCAACGGGCGCATGTCACCCTGGCAATTCGGCGGTTTTCCGGGCAACCAGCGCCAGGCATTCCACGTGAAGGGTTCCGGGGAAAAAGTCATAGGGAATAATTCTTTGGACGACATATCCCCGCGCTTCGAGAAAATGCAGATCCCGGCAAAGGGTTCCGGCGCTGCACGATAGGTAGGCGATGCGGGCGGGCCGGTAATCTTGTGCCAGCCATTGGATCACTTCCGGTTCAATGCCCGGCCGGGGGGGATTGACAAACGCCAGCCGTCGGGAACCAACAGTCTTTTTGTTTTTGGTCCACTGGGCAAGCTGGGGAATTCTGTCCCTGCATCTTCCCCGGAGCACGGTTGCCATGGGTGCGTTGACGGCTGCGCATTCAACCGCCTCTCCGTCCAGTTCCACCCCCATTACCGTGCATCCTTGGTCTGTCCATCGTTTCAAGCCGATGCCGCTGCCGCAGTAGAGGTCGATCAGCAGATCGTTTTTCCGGGGCAGCAGAAAGGCATTCGCGTTTTCCATTGCTTGTTGAAAAAGTGCCGGGATGGGCTGCTGAAACGATCGGGGACCATAGAGGAATCCATCGTCACTTGTTGAGCGCGGCTTCCCCCACAGAAGCTGCCAGTGGTTTTTGGCAAATACGTTTTTCCCCGCCGCAGGGTTCAGGTGCAGCCAGAGCCCTTCCATACCGGTATTTTCCAATTGACAGGTAAAATCCGATGTCAGCCAGGAAAGATCGGGCAGCGCCTGCTGTTTGACGACCAGCGTGGCCTGGGCGCCGGATTGCGCGTAAAAGACCAGCGGAAAAGCGGAAAAATGCGGCAGGGATTTCACAAACAGGTGGATGGCCGCCCGGACTTCATGGCTGTGAACCGGGCAGTCATGGAGGTCCATAACCGCATCCCTCCTGATCAGTCCGAATTTCCACACCGGCACCTCCCATAGGGCGGACAGGCAGACTTTTTTCCGGTAATAAAGGAAAGGGGCGTTATCCGGCGGGCATATGGCGGCGATCCTGTCCGCCCAAGTGGAAAGCCTTGTTTGCAAAAACGTTTGTTTCTGGTTGAGGCTTTCCTGCCGGGGCATGCGCCGGTGGGGGCAGCCGGGGCAGTCATCGCGGCAGCCGGGTGCGGCTGCAAGTGCATTTTTATTTGTTTTTACCATGGACGGGGACATGGCGCATCCTTTTCGGGCTGCCGGGTTCTTGCGGTTTTCAGGGTGGCATGATAATGCAAAACAGGGCATAATGAAATTCTTTTTGTTTTATTGGAAAAGTCGCATTCATTTTTGCGCCGGCCGGCAAAAGCAACGATGATAAACACGATGCACCATGGATAAAGGAGCACTGCAATGGCGGATCACAACTGTGAAAAATGCGCGTTTCGGGCGAAATATGACAAGAACCCCCGGTCTTTGCTGGGGCGGATCTGGCGCTGGCATACCGGTTTCTGCCCTGGGTGGAAGCGATACTACGCTTCCCTGCCTGAATCGGAAAAGGACCGACTGGCGGAGAAATACCGCCTGAAACGATAGCGGCGCCAATGGAAAGGGAAAATGAAGATTATTGATTTAAGCCATCGCATCGAACCCGGAATGCCGGTATACCCGGGGATGGAAGCGCCTGTATTGACGTTCCCGTTTGACTTGGACAAAGACGGTTTCGTGGAGACGCGCATAACGCTTTTGTCCCACACCGGCACCCACATGGATGCGCCGGCCCATATTCTGGCCGGCGGCATAACGCTGGACCGGATGCCGGTGTCGACTTTTTATGGACAGGCGATCTGCATTGAGGCAGTATCGGGGCGGCAGGAAATTACCATAGATGATTTGATGCCCTTTGAAAGCGAAATTCAGGCGGCGGATTTCGTGTTTTTTCGCACCGGGTGGTCCCGTTTGTGGGGGAAGCCCGACTATTTTGAGGGATATCCGGCGTTAACGACGGAAGCGGCGGTCTACTTGAACGATTTTACGCTCAAGGGGGTTGGTTTTGATACGATTTCCGCGGACGCGGCCCAGGCGCATGATTTCACCATTCACAAAATGATCCTTGGCAAAAACCGAATTATCATAGAAAATTTGACCAATCTGGACCAGCTTCCGCCGGTTTTGTTTTCCACTGCGTGCTTCCCGCTGCATTTTTCCAACAGCGACGGTTCGCCCGTCAGGGCGGTGGCATTGATCGAGTGAATGAAGATTTTTGCATAACACCGGCTATTTGAAAACACCTTCGATCAGATCCTTGACTTGCTCTGTGCCACTCTTGGCACCGGACTTGAGCGCTTCTGCAATGATCCTGTCCGCGATTTGCGCCACGATCTGTTCAACGGCCTGTCGTTTATTGTCGCGGCCGAGATCATGCAGTTCGATCATTGACATTTTGACCCAGGCCGACCGTTCGCCGCCGATGCTCGTATGGAGATTGACCATTCCGTCCTGCAGCAGAAAATGCTTTATGAGCAGTTCGGCATCTGATGTTTTATCCGGTGATGATTCTTTCGGGGCAGCCTTGTTGATTGAATTAAGTATCGTCCGAAGGTTGTTTCCCGTCAGTTTTTGCTCCACATATACCGACGGGCCGGTAATGATGATTTCCTCAATGATGATCTCGTCGGACAACAGTGACTTCACATCCAGCCGGATAAAAAAGTCGTTCATTTCCATGGCATGCTCAGTGCTGTAGCCTTCCGGATTGCCGACGCGGAAACCGGTGATGGTGCCCTCTCCGGAAAACGGGGATATGGATACGCCGTCTACTGTTACCCGGGTTCCGGTCATTTCAGAGCCGATTTTTTCAATCTTAGACCTGATAAATGAATCCATGGTGAACGTGATCACCAGAAAGCCGGCACCCAAAAGCAGAATCAAACCGATAACCGTGTATTTTATTGTTTTAGACATGAGATCCTCTTTTAATTTTTTCTGTCATATTTTTTGTTTGTCTATAGTATATTACCATCAACTTTCGTTCCGCGCATATAACCCTTCCGGGGATGGCTGCATTCGCCTGATACAATCTCTGGTAGTATGTTTTCCGGTTCTGTGTTATTTGTCAAGCATGTATATGAAGAGCGTGTAGGGAGTTGTTTAGATGTCTTTTGAAAGCCTGTCGTTTGTCTGGTTTTTATATAGATTCTATATAATGTATTTTCAAATGGATAACACTTAACATGTAAAGTTGTGCCTCAACAATTCAATCAGTCCCGGAATCCGGGAGGGGAGGGTATGATGGAAGAAAAACAGTGGCACAGATCCTATGCCAAAGGGGTAAAGCCTTTTCTGGATTATGAAAAAACCACGGTGTCCAATGCCTTGTCCCGCGCTTCGGAAAAATTCCCCGGGCATTATGCGCTCAACTACATGGGGGCACGAATTTCTTATAAAAAGCTCAACGGTTACGTCAACCAGTTCAGCCGTGCCCTGGAGGATATGGGCATAAAAGCCGGTGATAAGGTGGCGGTCTGTCTGCCCAATATCCCCCAGGCGGTAATTGCCAATTACGCGGTGTTTCGAATCGGAGCAGTGACCGTGCAGGTTAACCCGCTGTATACCGAACGCGAAATGATCTATCAGTTGGATGACTCCGACGCCAGGGCCATTGTCACGTTGACCCTTCTGGTGCCTCGGATGGAAAAAATCCGGACGGATACAAAAATTGAAAAGATTATTGCCTGCCACATTCATTCCTATCTGCCGTTTCCCAAGAAGCAGCTTTTTCCCCTGGTCAAAAAGGAGATGTACCGGAAAGTAGCGTCCAACGAGCATGTATGTATTTTCAACGATGTGATCAAAAAATACAGTGCTTCGGACAAGGCGGATAAAAGTGCGTGGCGAGACATCGGCGCGCTCCTGTACACAGGGGGAACAACCGGAGTGAGCAAGGGTGTTATGCTCACCCATGCCAACCTGAGCTGTAATGTCCAGCAGTTTGCCTCCTGGTTTCCGGAGCTGAAACCCGGTGAAGACCGGCTCATGGGAAATTTCCCCTTTTTCCACTCTGCCGGGTTTACCGCCATTCAGAATTTTTCCATATGGATGGCCAACGAAGTCATCCTGGTGCCCCGGCCGGACCCAAAAATCAACATCGAGCTGATCAAAAAATACAAACCCACTTTTCTGCCCGGTGTGCCCACCATTTTCGTGGGGCTGCTGGCAGAACCGGAATTCCGGAAAATGGATCTTTCCTCCATCAAGGGCTTTTTTTCCGGCGCGGCGCCCCTGGCCGCAGATACCATCCGGGACTTGAAGTCCCTCACGGGTGCAGACATGTGCGAAGTCTACGGGTTGACGGAAACCGCGCCCATTGCAACGGTCACCCCCTGGGGCGGGACAATCAAGCCGGGCACCGTGGGATGTCCGGTGCCGGATACGGATATAAAGATCATGGATCTTGAGTCCGGCAAGCGGGAGATGCCCCTGGGTGAAACCGGTGAAATCGCCATCAAGGGGCCCCAGGTGATGAAAGGCTATTATAAGAAGCCGAAAGAAACGGAAAACGTGCTGAGAGACGGCTGGTTTTTTTCCGGGGACGTCGGCCGGTTCGACGAGGACGGGTATTTGACTATCGTAGACCGCATCAAAGACATGATCATTGCGGGCGGGTTCAATGTGTATCCCGTTGAAATCGACAATGTGCTCTTTGAACACCCGGCCATACTCGAGGCCTGCACCATCGGCATTCGGGACGATTATCGGGGAGAGACCATAAAAGCTTACGTGGTGCCCAAAAAGGGGGAGGTCCTCACCCAGGAGGAAGTGATCGCATATTGCCGGGAGCATCTGGCTGCTTACAAAATTCCGCGGGTCGTGGCGTTTGTGGAAGAACTGCCCAAAAGTGCTGTTGGCAAAATTCTTCGCCGGAAACTCAGGGACATGGAAGCAGACACAAGCGGTTCCTGATGCATTGAAAGATTCGATGTTTTTTATTGTTTTACTTGTCGGATGGGGAGGACGATATGAATTTCAAGCGGCTGCAATTTGCCAATCGGTACAGTCATAACCTGGCGGCCCAGCTTGATCTGCCCGTTGACGGCAAGCCCCATGCCTACGCTATCTTTGCCCATTGTTTTACCTGCACCAAGAACCTGAAGGCCGTGGCCAACATCAACCGATCGTTGACCCGTGAAGGAATCGCCGTGCTGCGGTTTGATTTCACGGGATTAGGTCAGAGTGAGGGCGATTTTGCAGACACCAACTTCACCACCAATGTCAGCGATCTTGTGGATGCCGCCATTTACCTGGAGAAAAATTACCGCGCGCCCATGATCCTTATCGGCCACTCCCTGGGGGGTGCTGCCGTTATCCAGGCGGCGAGCGAGATCAAATCGGCTAAAGCCGTTGCGGTCATTGGGGCGCCTTCCCGTACCGAGCATGTATTGAAGCATCTCTCGGATGCGGCGAAACAGATTGAGGAACAGGGTGAGGCAGAAGTTACCCTTGCCGGCCGGCCGTTTCACATTAAGAAGCAGTTTTTGGAAGATCTCAGGGCCGATCACATGAAAGACGCCGTAAAATCCCTCAAACGGGCGCTGCTGATTCTTCATTCCCCGGTGGACAACATCGTGGGGATCGAAAACGCGGGCGAAATATTCCAGGCGGCCAGGCATCCGAAGAGCTTCATTTCACTGGATACCGCGGACCACCTGTTGAGTGAACAGGCCGATTCCCGGTATGCCGGAACAATCATTGCCGCCTGGTCGCGCAAGTATACAGAGACGCCCCGGCGGGAAAAAATCCGGGAGGCGTCCAGGGAAAGCGAGGTAACGGTGAGACTCGGCAAAACCGGTTACACGACCGAAATCAGCGCCGGGAGCCACAGCCTGGTTTCCGATGAGCCGGAATCCGCTGGCGGTGCAGACATGGGTCCCACGCCCTATGATTACCTGGTTGCCGGGTTGGGGGCCTGCAAGGCAATTACCCTGCGTATGTATGCAGACCGGAAAAAATGGCCCCTGGATGCGATCCGGATCGGCCTTTCCCATAACAAGATTCATGCGGATGACTGCAGGGACTGTGAAACCCGGGAAGGATACCTGGATGAAATCAAGGGAACCATCGCACTGGAAGGGGACCTGGATGCCGACCAGCGGCGCCGTTTAATGGAAATTTCCGACAGATGCCCCGTGCATCGGACGTTAAAGGGGGAAATCCGTATCAAATTTGATGATCGCTGATGCGCAGGCGGTTTTGAGATAAAGGAGAGCGTTATTTTGATTCCAATTAGAGACCAGGCACAAGCATTTGAAAACTGGGTCCTCGAGGGGAAACCTCCTAAAAAATTTCCGCTCACATGGCTGTACAAGGCCGGTCGTACCGCGTACGCCATTGTCCGGGATATTCTGGATGGCCACCTGGCCCTGCATGCAATGAGCCTTGTCTACACGACGCTGATGAGTATAGTGCCGCTGCTGGCGTTGAGTTTTTCCGTATTAAAAGCCATGGGGGCCCACCACAGGATGGAGCCGCTGCTCTTCCAGTTTTTTGAGCCCATGGGCGCACAGGGGTACCAGGTTGCCGAGCAGGTACTGGGTTTTGTAGACAATATGAGAGTCGGGGTGCTTGGATCTCTTGGACTGGTCTTCCTCATATATACGGTCATTTCGCTGGTCCAGAAAGTCGAAGGCTCGTTCAACATGATATGGCGCGTACCGAATCTTCGCTCCATGAGCCAGCGATTCAGCAATTATCTCAGTGTAATCATGGTGGGGCCGCTGCTTATGGTTTCCGCCATGGGCATCAGCGCAACTGTCTTTTCTTCCGCTATTGTCACGCGGTTGATGTCCATGGAGCCATTTGGCTCGGTAATTTTAATGCTCAGTCGTTTCACCCCGTTTTTTCTCGTTGTGCTGGCGTTTACTTTTGTTTACGTGTTTGTGCCCAATACCCGCGTCAACGTCCGGTATGCATTTATCGGCGGGTTGATCGCGGGTGTTTTATGGCAGACCGGCAGTCTGGTTTTTGCCACATTTGTTGCAGGTTCCACAAAGTACGCCGCGATTTATTCCTCTTTTGCCATTGGTTTGTTTCTTCTGATATGGATCTACCTGAACTGGATGATATTGTTGCTGGGTGCGGCGATTTCTTTTTATCTTCAGCATCCGGGAAGCATCGCCCGGCAGCAGTATGTGAGCTTATCGCCGGAATTGCAGGAAAAAGTCGCTCTGGTGATGATGTGGATGGTGTGCAAGCCGTTTGCTGACGGGAAGCCGGCCCCCCGGCAGGAGTGGCTGGAGCATCAGCTTGGCGTTCCGGGAGATGTTACGCGTCGTATCAGCGACAAGCTGATCAGAGGGGGCCTGCTGAATCTTGGCGGCGCAAACGGAGATCTGCTGGTTCCCGGACGTTCTCTGGACATGATCACGATACAGGATGTGCTGTCGGTGATACGAAAGGATGAAGAGCATATTGCTGAAAGGCTTCCGGACATTTTGCCGCAGGGATTGACGGATTTTCCCTCTGCTGATCGCGATGAAACGTTTTCAGCGCTTCTCAGGAGAGATGGCGCGGACAAAGAGGCAGTTTCTTACTGAAGCCTCGTTTCCAAACCCCGCGGTCCAAAGCCGGTGCGGGTCGATATGTGATAAAATCGTCTTTGGGGGGATACGGTCAAGGGGGGGAGCTGCAGGGTTCCACCATATTGGCCGGAAGTTTGGATTGCCAATTCATGATCACCGGCGCTTACCGGTATGCGGATAAGCGTCATGTAGGCAGGCAGGGTCTCCCATGCCCGGGTATCCGGCTCCTCCATGAGAAAAAATGCAAGCCGGACCAGGATTTCCGCCAGGGGATCATCGATTTGCTGGGCGATAATTTCCTTTGTGGCAGCCCGGGCGGTTTCCTTGGCAAGAATGCGCGCAAGCCTTGCATTAAGGGAGTCTTTAAGCACAGCGCCAACATCCGTTGTCACCATTCGGGCCGGTCCGGCCGGGGATGCAATATGGATGTCCGGCTGGAAAAAATGACGAGACCGTTCTTTGTACGTTGAAAAGGAAAACCGGATCGTGGGGGGAAGCACAATATTACGGGGGATCTTGATCGGCGCCTGCCCCTGGCTTACAAACAGGATCAGCTCCCCGTCAGAGGGCTTCCTGTTTGCAGAAGAGCCCGTACCGGTGTCCGGCAGGTGTTCCCGCCAGGTTTCCACTTCATCCAAAAAACCGAGGCGGCCGGCAATGGCAGTGAGTTTGTCCGCCACCGGCGCGGGATCATTCATCTGCTCGGCAAGTTTTTTGTACTCGATATAGGCGCCGTTGATCTCACCGTTGATTTCAAAACAGTGGGCAATAAGCGCCCGGGTAAAATGGTCCCGTTCTGTTGCTTTGGGATGCGCGTCAAGAACTTCAAGTGCCTGTTTGGCTTCAACAAGGGCGCTTTCCGGCCGCCCTGTAACAAGAAATCCCATCATCAGGTAGGTGTGCACCAGGAGCCTTTCGGCGTACTCCCCCTTGTATTCGGTGATCCATTCCGTGGTGACCATGGATCCGGCTTGCTCGCTGGCGCTGATGATATCCTGCTCTTTGATCAGTGCAGTGGCCTCGAGCAGCGTGTTGATGCTCTCTTCATAGTCGCCGGCATGGTGAAGGATCAGCCCTTTTTCCATGTAAAAGAGCAGCCGGTCCCGTTTTGAAATATCCGACGGACTTGAGAGCGCCTCAACGGCCTGGCCCGGTCGACCCCCATAGAAATCAGACCGGGCCTGTTTCAGCGGCCCGGAGGCGCATCCGGCGAGCACAAGAAACAGCGCCAAACAGCACCATACTCCTGCCTGCCGCCATATGTGCTGACCATTACCAGCCAACAAACGGCTTGGCTTCTTCACGGACGATCTCCACGCTGTCGGCCCATTCGATCAGGCCGGTTTCCAGATCGGTCAGTTCAAGCGTCAGGCTGTAATACTGGAGCTTTCTTTTTTTCAGGCGCCACTGCCGGGGTTCATTCTTGGTAATGGACCGGAGGGTTCCGGTGATCATATATTCGGCGCCGATCTGTCGCGAACGCTGGGCGCGGGTTTCCGGCGTGACATCGCCGCCATGCTGATAACCGGTTTCCTGCTCTATGGCTTCCCGCTGCACACGGTTGACGAAACGGGCTTTGCCGGACACCATAATTCGCTGGCGGATATCGTCGGTGATCAAATCGGTGCTGATGTGCTCGTTCGTCCTGTTGGCAACATTATATACCACCACGACAGGCCTGTCATTCCGGGCCGCCAGAGGGGATCTGTTGTTCAGGGATTCCGTAAGGTCGTTTACGATTTTGTTCTTATCGGAAAAATCGTAGCTGGCATCATAATGGATCGTGTCCGTGGGATCATAATCCTTTGTGGATGCAAAGCATCCTCCCAATGTCATCATCATCACCGCCAGGCTTGCCGAAACAAGCATCAGGCGCATAAAACGGGTTTTCTTTCTCATTCTTTTTTCTCCTGGTGATCAATAAAATCGCAACGGCCGGCAGGGATTCAACATTGCGCCCGGCCGGGAACTTTCCGCGTTTCACATTATCCCAAAATCCCGTATACCGCAAGCTATACCTGCCGTACCATGTCAGAATCAAAATTTTTTTTGCATGCGGGCCACAATATAATCATCTTTTACTCATCCTGCGGTGTCTCTGGCGTGTATCCCATTCACCAAACGGTTTTGCCGGCTTTTGTTAGACTGTTTTGTCGACAAAAAAACCAAAGGGATTATTTTTATATCAAATCAACCCGATAGGAGGAGGTGCCATGAAAGTTAGAATCGATTATGACCTTTGTATGGGGGACGGCAACTGCAAAAAGGTATGCCCGGAAGTATTTGAGTATGATGATGATAAAATGATTTCCCTGGTGACCGTTGACACGGTGCCGGCGCAATATGAGGAAAAGGTCCGGCAGGCGGCCGAGGAGTGTGCGCCGGGGGCCATTATTGTCGAAGAATAGCAACTTGTCAGGAGGTATGCCATGAAGACGCGATTGCGTTTATACATCGTCATTTTCTGCCTGTTTTTTATTTGGGCCGGATTTGCCCATGCGCAGGCGGAAGAATGGGTGATCGACAAAGATCATTCCAACATCTATTTTGACGTCAAACATAAATACGTCACGGTTCGCGGGCTGTTTGGCGATTTTTCCGGGTCGGTCGTATTCGATCCGGAAGATGCGGACGGAAGCCGCGTGGATTTTACCGTGAAGGTCGAAAGCATCGATACCAATATTGACAGACGTGACGAGCACCTGCGTTCCGCGGATTTTTTTGAAGTGAAAACGTATCCGGAAATGACGTTTTCATGCAGGCAGATCAATCATGTGCAGGACAACCGGTATATCATGAAAGGAGCATTGACCATCAAGTCGGTCACAAAGGATGTTTCCATCCCGTTTACATACCTTGGCCTGGGGGAAAATCCCTTAGTGGAAGGGCAAAAAATGGCGGCATTTGAAGCGGATTTTACCATCAACCGGCTGGAGTACAATGTCGGCACGGGGAAATTTGCAGAAATGGGCGTTGTGGGAAAGGACGTCCGCATTCTGATCGCACTGCAGATACTGAAGGATTCGTAAATCACGTGAAGGAGTGAATTCATGGCAAAGGTTCTGATATTGTACTACAGCATGTACGGGCATGTCGAAAAAATGGCCAATGCGGTGGCCGAAGGCGTGGGGGAGGTCGGTGGCACGGAAGTGACGGTGAAACGGGTGCCTGAAATCATGTCCGAAGAGGCGGCGCGAAAAGCGGGGGCCAAACTCGATCAGTCCGCCCCGGTAGCCACTGTAGACGAACTGCCGACATACGACGCGATCATTTTCGGAACCCCGACCCGGTTTGGGAACATGTGCGCCCAGATGCGAAACTTTCTCGATCAAACCGGAAAACATTGGTTGAGCGGGGCCCTGGCAGGAAAGGTCGGCAGTGTGTTCATATCAACGGGAACCCAGCACGGCGGGCAGGAGACCACCATTACCTCGTTTCACAATACACTGTTTCACCAAGGAATGATCATCGTCGGTGTTCCCTATACGTGCGAGTACCTCTTGAATATGGATGAAATAACGGGCGGCACGCCTTACGGCGCAAGCACCCTGGCCAATGCGGACGGCAGCCGGTGGCCTTCGGAAAATGAGCTTACAATTGCCCGTTTTCAGGGCAGACACGTGGCAGAAATTGCAAAAAAGCTGGCCTGACCGGGTTGGATTTACACCCAATGTCTGCAGTTTGAAACAAGACGCCACCGCGTCTTGAACTGAAAACCGAATGTTGAGATGGGTTCTAGTTGAAAATGTACACTCATGATAGAAAGGAAAGACAGGATTATGAAGCAGATTACAGAACAGCACATGATCAATGCGTTTGGCGGTGAAAGCATGGCCCATATGCGGTATCTCCATTTTGCCATAAAGGCGCAGAAAGACAATTATCCGAATGTTTCCCGTCTCTTTACAGCCGTCGCCCATGCCGAATTTATCCATGCCGGTGACCATTACCGAGAGCTGAAACATCTTGACGGCGGTTTCGTGGCCAATTCCATGGGCGCTTTCGGGCCCGGCGACACGCTCAAGAACCTGGGGCTTGCCATCGCAGGGGAACAATTCGAAATTGATGAAATGTATCCCGTTTACATGGAAGTTGCCAAATTCCAGGGTGAAAACAGCGCCTACAGGAGTTTTGACTGGTCATACCAGACGGAAAAGCAGCACCTGGCGCTTTTTAAAAAGGGTAAAGATGCGGTGGCAGCTGGCATGGACATGGAACTCGACGCAGTACAGGTGTGCGAAGTCTGCGGGTACACCCTTGAGGGGGAAGCGCCCGATAAATGCCCGGTGTGCAAAAACAAAAAGGAAAAATTCACGGCATTTAACTGATAGCGCGTATAATGGAGGTGGTTCATGCTTGATTTTTCACTCTCCCCTGAGCAGCTTGATCTTCAGAAACGGGCCCGCCGGTTTGCAAAAGAGGTGGTTCTGCCCGCTGCATGGCACTACGATGAAATAGATGAGCTGCCCTTGTGGGTGCTCAAAAAGGCAAGCGATGCCGGCATAATGAATTCCGATATTCCGAAAGAATATGGCGGGGCGGGGTTAGGACTTGTGGAGGGGGCTATTGTAACCGAGGAGATCGCCGCTGCTTGCCCGGGTCTTGCAACGTCGATATTCGACAATTCACTGGGTTTTGAACCAATTGTCATTTCCGGCAATGAACATCTGAAAAAAAAGTATCTTCCGGAAATCGCGAAAAACTTCAAACAGATCTGTTTCGCGACCTCGGAGCCGATGATGGGTTCCGATGTGGCAGGGCTGCAATGCAGGGCCGAAAAAGACGGGGACGATTACATTCTCAACGGCACCAAGTACTGGATCACCAACAGCGCCGTGGCCGATTACATGACGATCTTCGCGACGGTTGACATAGAAAAGAAGCACGACGGGATCTGTGCATTTATCGTTGAGAAAGAATGGGAAGGCGTAAGGGTCGGCCGGCATATTCCGAAGCTTGGGCAGCGAACGTCCAACACGGCCGGCATCAATCTTACCGACGTCAGGGTCCCTTCGGAAAATATGCTTGCACCCCCGGGGGAGGGTTTCATCCTCGCCATGAAGACGTTTTCCAGAACCCGGCCCATCATTGGCGCTTTTGCCGTGGGGGCCGCGCGATCCGCAATGGAATATTCCATTGATTATGCGAAAAAAAGAAAGACCTTTGGAAGCAAACTGCACTCCTACCAGGCCACGCAGTTCAAACTTGCGGAGATGTACCAGCGGGTGGAAACGTCGCGCCTGCTTGTTCTCAAAGGCGCCTGGGAAGCCGACAGCGGCATGGACCCCACCATTACCGCATCGATCGGAAAATTCTACGCCACGGAAAGCGCCATGCAGGTGCTAAACGATGCGCTGCAGATATTCGGCGGATACGGCTACACAAAGATGTTCCCGGTGGAAAAACTCCTTCGCGACACCCGTTTGTTTACCATATACGAAGGGACAAGCGAGATCCAGCGAATGATTGTTGCCGGTTATCTTTTGAGCGCATACGAACCGGTCATGCCGCCAATAGAGGATGTGCCCGTGCTTTTGGGGGCGGATCAACCCTTTGATGCTGACGGCAACCCATCTGGTGAAACGGCCTGGCGATGCCCTCTCTGCGGATACGTGCACTATGGCGAGGAACAACCTGAAGAGTGCCCATATTGTTTTGTTACGGGAAAGGGATTTAAAAAAGTCTGGCCCGGGTAACCTGCTGGCACAAATGACACGGAGGAAAATACAATGACGGATGTGAAAGACTACTGTGAAGAGACATATAAGCGGATGATCGGATTAAAGGCAGGGCTGTATGACGTGATTGCCAAGGCGGAAAAAATGCCGGATCCGGCCCATACGGAAGCAGCAAAACAGCTCATGTCACTGGTCGACAACATCGAAACAGGCCTGGATGAGTTGAAGAATCAATGCCCGGCAGACTGGTCTCCCAATAAAAAGAACATCGACGAAAGCATGGCCCGGTTGTCTGAAACATTGAGCAAAAATGCCGACCGACTCGGGGTTGCGGTGCCCGACACAACGGCATGGCTGTAACGGCATGCAGCAACCGGCCGGATGATCGCAATTCAATATTGAGGTTGGAAATGGACATCGACGTAACCGTTACCATCGGGGGGGCCGCAGGCCAGGGGATACAGACGGTAGGGGATCTGCTGGCCAGTGTCTGCCACCGGGCCGGACTGTATCTCATGGTCATCAATGATTTTGAATCACGCATTCGCGGCGGGCACAGCTTCATGCAGCTCCGTATCAGCGACGAACCTGTTGTTGCCGCGGATGATAAAATCCACCTGCTGGTGGCCTTAAACAGGGAAACCTTTGATATCCATGCCGGCGAACTCGCAGAGGGCGGCCGTATACTGATGGAGGAAGACGGCGCCGGCGGCAGCGATGAAGCCTTACATGTCGTGGATGTCAAATTTACAAACCTGGCAGAAAAGGCCGGTGGAAAGATTATGACCAATACCGTGGCTGCAGGTGCCGCCCTTGAAATGCTCGGTGCTCCTGCGGAACTGGTGGTCAAGGTCATTGAATCGCATTTCGGCGGAAAATCAAAGTCCGTGCTCGAAAACAATCTGAAAGCCATTCAAATGGGCAGGGATGCGGTAGCAAATACCGACTTTGACTGGCATTTTAAGTGGCCCGACCGAAAACCTGCGGGTAAAATGCTCTCCGGTGCCAGGGCCCTGGCGCTTGGCGCACTGGCAGCCGATTGCCGGGTCGCCAGCTTTTATCCCATGTCTCCTGCCACGGAGATCCTGGTTTATCTGGCGGGTTTCATGGACCGTTTCCCACTGGTCGTGGAACAAGCCGAAGACGAGATCGCCGCCATTAACATGGCGATCGGCGCTTCATTTGGGGGTGTCCGCGCCATGACCGCAACCTCCGGGGGTGGATTTTCCCTCATGGTCGAGGGGCTCGGCCTTGCCGGCATAACGGAAACGCCTGTTGTCGTGATCAATGCCCAGCGCCCGGGTCCGGCCACGGGACTGCCCACACGTACGGCGCAGGGCGACCTGTTTTTTGTCATTCATGCGGCGCAGGATGAGTTTCCACGCTTTGTATTCGCCCCCCGCACCCTCGACGAAGCCTTTGAAACCATGATCCGCAGCTTTCACTTGGCCGAAAAATACCAGGTGCCGGTTATTGTCCTTGTTGACCAGTATTTTAACGATTCCCTCTCCATCACCCGCGAAAAATGGAGCGTCCCGGAAAAGATCGAACGGTTTCTGGTATCCGATGCGGATATGCCTGATCCTTCATCGTATAAGCGTTTTGCATATAGCGAGTCGGGCGTTTCTCCCAGGGCGGTTCCGGGAGCGGGCAGGGCGCGTGTCATGGTGACGGGAAACGATCATACCGAGGAGGGTCACCTGAGCGAGACGATTGCCGACAGAAACGGCCAGGTAGACAAACGGCACAAAAAAATGCTGAAAATGGCCGAAGAAATGAACGGTCCGGATATCCTGTTCGGTGACAGCCGTTTGCTGCTGGTGACATGGGGTTCCACCGACGGCGTGGTCCGGGAGGCGGTCAACCGACTGAGAAAGGAAAAGCACGATGTCGGAGCGGTCTTTTTTTCCGATATCTGGCCTTTTCCAACGGCCCCGGCAATGGACGCACTTTCCGGATGCGAGGGTTTTCTTACCGTTGAACTCAATGCATCGTCGCAACTGGGTGGATTGATCCGGCGGCATACCGGATTGCAGGCCGATGGGGCAATTGTTCAATACGATGGCCGGCCCATGAAGCCTGGCCATGTCGTTGCCCGGACAAAGCAGTATATGGAGGGTGGCCAATGACGGATGTATCGCTGTATCACAATGACTTTGAAAACAAGTGGTGCCCGGGATGCGGCAATTTCGGTGTGTTGAATGCCGTAAAAAGCGCACTTGCCCACATGGATATCCCGCCGGAAAAAGTATTGCTCATATCCGGTATCGGTCAGGCTGCCAAAACACCCCACTTTCTGAATTGCAATTTCTTTCACGGGCTTCATGGCCGCGCCCTGCCGGTGGCCACGGGTGCTCGTCTTGCCAACCATGATCTTCCCATCCTGGTTCATATGGGAGACGGTGACTGCTACGGTGAAGGGGGAAACCATCTGCTGGCAGCCATGCGCCGGAATATCGATGTCACCCTGTTGATCCACGACAATCGTGTGTATGGGTTGACCAAGGGGCAGGCATCGCCGACGGCTGAGTACGGATTTTCAACCAAGGCCCAGCCTTTCGGTGCGCTGAGCGACCCATTGAAACCGATTCCTTTGGCATTGTCCCAGGGGGTTGGGTTTATCGCGAGGGGATACTGCGGTGAAACGGATCATTTGAGCCGCCTGATTCAAAAAGCGATTGCATATCCGGGGTTCAGTATGATCGATATCCTGCAGGTCTGTGTTTCCTACAATCCCGTCAACACATACGAATACTATAATGAGCGGGTCTATCTGCTGGACGAAACGAAGCACCGTGCTGATGACTGGCACGGGGCAATGGATCTGTCACTGCAAGGGGAGGATCGCATCCCGATCGGCCTGATCTATCAAAAGCAGACAATCCCCTTTACAAAGCGGATCAAGACGCTGGAACATGGTCCGCTTTTTCATCGATCTTTTGATCCGGCCGCCGTACAGGCGGTTCTGGATGACCTTTAGATCGGTTTTTTTCTGGAGAAAAACGAACCTGGAGGCGTATGCATTCATCTAACTCGAAAGATCAAAAGAATTCCGCTGATCACGACACGAAGGAGCATGGCGATCGTTCCGGCGGGACAGAAAAGGAAAAAAGCGGTCACGCCGGTCACGGTGATCATGAAAAACACAGCGGCCATGATAAGCATGAAGGCCATAGCGTGGAAATGTTTCGTACCCGTTTCTGGGTTTGCCTGGCGCTCTCGATACCCGCGCTGATATGGGAGCCGATGCTGCAGGAATGGTTTGGATACAAGGCCCCTGTGTTTCCGGGATCATCCATGATTCCGGCCCTTTTCGGCACGCTTGTTTTTTTATACGGCGGATGGGTTTTTCTGAAAGGGGCATACCACGAACTCTCCGACCGGAAGCCGGGAATGATGACGCTTATCGCCCTGGCCATAAGCGTTGCATTTATTTACAGTGGTGCGGTAACGCTGGGGTATGACGGACATGCCCTCTGGTGGGAGCTGGCAAGCCTTGTGACCATCATGCTGCTCGGCCACTGGATCGAGATGCGATCCATTTTTCAGGCCCAGGGAGCGCTGAAGGAGTTGGCCAAACTTCTTCCGGATACCGCGGAGCGTCTGCTCGACGGTGACCGTACCGAAGAGGTGCCGGTTGATCAGCTTCAGGAAGGGGATATTGTTCTGATCCGACCCGGCGGGAGCATTCCTGTTGACGGTGTGGTCAAGGAGGGCAAAAGCGCGGTCAATGAATCGATGATTACCGGGGAATCCAAGCCGGTTGATAAAACCGCGGGAGACAATGTGATTGCCGGTACCGCCAATGGAGACGGTTCTCTGCGGGTGGAGGTGTCCGGCACCGGCGATAAGACAGCACTGGCCGGCATCATGCGTCTGGTTGAAGAGGCCCAGGGATCGCGCTCAGCGTCCCAGGCGCTTGCTGACCGGGCGGCATTTTTTCTCACGCTGGTTGCGATCGGGGCAGGCGGATTGACATTTGTCGCATGGCTTGCATTCGGCGCCACGCTCGATTTTACCATTTCGCGGTTGGTGACGGTACTTGTCATTGCATGCCCGCATGCATTAGGACTTGCTATCCCGCTGGTCATTGCCATATCCACGACAATAGGGGCGCGCAACGGACTTCTTGTGCGCGACCGCCGGGGGCTCGAAGAGGCGAGAAATCTTGAAGTTATTGTTTTCGACAAGACCGGCACGCTGACCTTGGGGGAGCACCGGGTGGTGGATTCCGTTATGGCGGATGACATGGATGAAAACGAATCCATCCGCTTGGCTGCATCCGTTGAATACGATTCAGAGCATCCCATCGGCCGGGCACTGACCGAAAGCGCACGGGAAAAGGACATCGAGGTAAAAGGTGCGGAAGATTTTAACGCCATTCCTGGAAAGGGAGTGGAAGCAACGGTTGAGGGGCGAAGCCTCAAGGTCGGCGGGCCGGCATTGCTGCGAAAACTTGAGGTGAAACCGTCGGAGGATATCGCCAATGCAGCCGAACGTTTCTCCGAAAATGGTCAAGCAGCCGTCTATCTGATAGAGGACAATCGCGTACTGGCGGTATTTGCCATTGCGGATGCCGTGCGTCCTGAATCTGCAGAAGCAATAAAGCGGCTTCACGAGCAGGGCCTGAAGGTGGCGATGCTTACGGGAGATTCCAAGGCGGTTGCCGACAGCGTCGCAAAAGAACTCGGCATTGACACTGTTTTTGCCGAAGTTCTGCCGGAAGACAAGGCAGACAAGATCAAGGAATTGCAGCACGGCAACACGCGTGTCGCAATGGTCGGAGACGGTGTAAATGATGCACCGGCGCTGGTGACCGCCGATATCGGCATCGCCATTGGTGCGGGAACCGATGTGGCGGTGGAGGCAGGTGACGTTGTGCTGGTTCGAAGCGACCCGCGCGATGTTTCCAGAATAGTGGTGCTGAGCCGTGCAACGTACCGGAAAATGGTTCAAAATCTATGGTGGGCTGCAGGATATAATATCATTGCCATACCTCTTGCCGCAGGTGTTCTTGCATGGGCGGGATTTCTTTTGGCTCCTGCCGCGGGTGCGATACTGATGTCCGCTTCCACTGTAATTGTTGCGATAAACGCGCAATTGTTGCGGCGTCTTGAGCTATAGGCCTATGCACGAGATGGCTTCGGAAAACAATTTCAGGGCTATTTGAAAGGGAGGTTTTCATGGCTTTCTTTTCCAGAAACATGATGGCCGGCGTTCTTCTCTGCTGTTTTGTTTTCTTTATGGCAACCGGATGCGAGGGTTTCGGGCACCGGCCGGTCGATGAAAAAATACCATACGCTGTCGATACAATCATTACTGGTCTGGATCATCCCTGGGGGATCGTTTTCCTTCCCGGCAAAGGGAATCTGGCCCTCGTGACCGAACGGCCCGGCCGCCTGAATCTTGTTGATATCGACATGCGGGAGCGAAAGGAAATTGCGGGGCTGCCGGAAATTGCCGTCACCGGTCAGGGCGGGCTTCTTGATGTGGCCCTTCATCCGGAATTTGAAACCAATCGTTTGATATACCTGAGTTATTCCGCATCGGAGGACAACCGTTCCCGATATGCCACCCACGTGTCCCGCGCCCGTCTCGATGCAGACGGGGTTGTTCTGACGGACATGGAATTGCTGCTTGTCGCGGAACCTTTCACGCGGTCCAGTGCTCACTTTGGTTCACGACTGGTTTTTGACGATGATCACCGGCTTTACATCACTTCCGGCGACCGCAGAAACCGGCATTCCGCGCAGGATCTCGCCAGTCTTCACGGAAAGACCCTTAGAATCAACGATGACGGCTCAATCCCGCAGGACAACCCTTTTATAGGCATGGAGGACGTGCATCCAGCGATTTTCAGCTATGGTCACCGCAATTCTCAGGGCATGGCCCGGCATCCGGAAACAGGGGATATCTGGCAGAGCGAGCACGGGGAATCCAGGGGGGACGAAATCAATATTCTGGTCAAAGGAGCGAATTTCGGGTGGCCCATTGCCACATATGGCCGTGAATATACCACGGGAAGGCGCATCGGCGTTCTTCCACCGGAAGAAGATGCAACCGTGGATCCGGTTTACTTCTGGGAGGACAGGGGTTTTCCGCCCGCCGGCATTGCTTTTTACCAGGGGGATGCATTTGAGCAATGGCAGGGGGATCTTTTTGTGGGCGGCCTGCGGGAGAAACACCTTGTCCGATTCAAGGTAAACGGTCGGGAAATCGTTATGGCGGAGCGCCTCCTTGAAAACCGGAGATGGCGAATCCGGGATGTACGGGTAAATCCCGCGGACGGTTTTCTTTATTTGCTGGTGGATGATTCCAATGCGCCGCTTGTGCGGATTATGCCGCGACCGGAAGAAAACAGGTAGAACCCTTCTCAAAATTATCTTTCGGCCCAATATCTTTGTTGGCGTCTTATTTCAAATCCTCGAAATACTCGAGTATGTCTGCGGTTTGAAACAAGACGCCGCCGCGATCTTGAACCGAAATCCGAATGTTGAGATGGGTTCTATTTATTCCTGAATTTCTGTGATTCGCCTACCTGATAAACTCGTAAAAAGTCTGATTTCAGATGGCGCCGTAATAAGTTCAAGATCAAGGCTTGCGCGATTTCGAAGAATGCAGCGTACTTAGCCGTACGTAAAATTCTGAGAAATTGCGCGTAACGCAGATATTGGACTTTTTACGGTGCCATCCTACCTGCCTTCCTGTTTTCGTTTGATCGCATAAGCAGCGGCTTCAATGCCGGCAACGCAGCCCTCGCCAACGGATTTTGCCACCTGCCAGGGCGGGCCGCAAATATCCCCTGCGGCATAAATCCCGGTCAGGTTGGTTTCCTGTTTTTTATTGACGGCGATGTATTTCATGGTGTCGTCTAAAAGAATGCCAAGCCGGGCGGCAAAATCAATTGCCCCTTTTGCACCCAGTTCGATGAAAACGCCGGTTACGGCAAGTTCTTCCCCGTCGTCGAGCACGAGACCGGATACCGCATCATCCCCTTTTATTTGGGTGATCTTCCTTCCTTCGTGAACCACCACACCGCTTTCGCGGATTTTTTCGGCAAGAAAGGAATCCATATCCAGCTTTTCGCAGACAAGGTGGACCTCGTTGGCATAAAAAAGCATGGTCAGGGCCGCACCGGCCGCAGCGCTGCCGCATCCGACAACCGCTACCGGTTCTTTTTTGAACAGCGGGCCGTCGCAGTCCACGCAATAGCTTACACCCCTTCCAACGAGATCCTTTTCACCGGCAAGGTTCAACTTGTTGCGCGAGATTCCCATTGCGAAAATCAGGGCATATGCCTTGAGCGCCTCCCCGCGGGCTGTTTCAACGGTGTAATGACCGTTATCGGCATTCAGCGCCATAACCTCGGTGTCCAGAAATTCGGCCCCCGACTCCTCGGCTTTGGCGATTCCGATTTCAAGCATTTCCGCACCCGACTGCGTTGCGGTGCAGCAGAAATTCTCGATGTGGGCGTTATACGCGCTGCTTTTTTTGCTCTGTCCGATCACCAGGACCGATGCCTTCCTGCGGGCCGCGTGAATGGCTGCCTGCAGTCCCGCCGGCCCTGCACCCATAATGATCACATCGTAAAATTTTCCGGTCATAACCGCGCCTCCTTACGTTTTTTGAAAAAACACCCCAAAGCAGGGGAACATGGCCCTTCGATCGATACCAAAATGTATGTCTTTTGTCGCCCGATGTCAAATTCGGTTATGGTCTCCTTTTTGCGCAGGCAGGTGCTTTGTTTGCAAAATGGATCGCACGCGTTACATTAAGATAGTACAGGTTCCAATGCATGAAAGATGAAAAGTACCCATTTAGAACTGTTTGCAGGAATAACATGAATTCAGCCATAATTGAAATGAATGTAGGAACATATAGCTTGATATTTCTGGGGTCCATTCTGTCGATAAGCATATTTATGGATGTTGTCTCCAGACGAACCAGTCTACCACGCATTTCGTTGCTGGTGCTGCTGGGGGTCTGTATTGCCGTTTTTCAACAGTGGGTGTTGGGAGAAACAGGGCGACATCCCCTTGGCGAGCTGAGTACACCCCTGATTAATATCGCCCTGGTTATGGTGGCTTTTCTGCTGGGGAGTGAGCTGACCCTGGAGCGTCTGTATTCAACCGGCAGAGCCGTAATAATACTTTCTCTGTTTGTGCTTGCCGCAAGCGCTGCCATCGTGGCGGCGGGCATTTCTGCCATGGGATATTCATTGACCATCGCAATATCGCTTGCCGCCATTTCCGTTGCGACCGACCCGGCAGCAGTGACCGAGGTCGTTCATGAGGTCGGGGACACCAGTTTCAGGGCTCAGGTCATTAAGGGGGTGGTGGCCATTGATGATGCATGGGGTATCATTTTTTTCGGATTGTCAATGGTGATGCTGGAATCGATAACGGCCGATACCGGAGACAATGCTGTTCTCATTCTTGCCATATGGGAACTTGCCGGGGCCATAGCGATCGGCGCTGTCATAGGATTCCCGGCCGCATGGCTGACCGGTCGTTTGTCAAAGGGGGAACCGACGCTGGTGGAAGCCGTTGCCCTTATTCTTCTAATGGCCGGCCTGGCCGATTTGCTTCATGTATCTGCGCTTCTGATGGCAATGGTTGCCGGATCCCTCATTGCGAATCTGTCTTTCCACCACACCCGATCCTTCAGGGAAATTGAGCATATCGAATGGCCTTTTCTGGTTTTTTTCTTTGTGCTTTCGGGGGCGAGCATCAATCTGGCACAAATGGAAACTGTTTGGTGGCTGGTTGTAGGCTACGTGTCGTTTCGGCTTGCCGGCCGGTATCTGGGAGGATGGATGGGCTCCTGGTTTCTGCAGAAGAAAGGGGAAAAACTGCCGCGCAATATCGGACTTGCGCTGACGCCCCAGGCGGGTGTGGCCATGGGGATGGCGTTGCTTGCTGCGGAGCATTTTCCTGAAGATGGCGAAGTGATCGTGGCAACGGCGGTAAGTGCCACGATCTGTTTCGAATTGTTCGGCTCTCTGCTGGTGAAAAAAGTACTACGCCGTTAGGAAGCCTCCCACCCCCCTTGTCCGATCAATGTCCCGATCAACTGTATTCTGCATTTGAGGAATGCCCTCATTGTGGTCGGTCTTCCGGAGAAGCTTATTCTTGACTTTTTCAGCCCCAAAGGGTACATAGCACACCAATTTTTCCGTTTGCGCAACGGCCGTTTTGAAAAGCGATTATGGAAAATGCAAAAAAAATGAACGGAAAGTTTTTATTTATGGCTGGTTTTATGTACAAATCGATGCTGTTTTTATTCTTTCTCGCAGGGTGTATGATACTTTTCCCCCTGATGGCCCTGACCGCGGATGTTATATGGGAAAAAACCGAAGAAGACCTGGAAAATGATATTGTTGTTTTTACCCGGAGCGTCGAAGGTTCTTCGATTAAGGCATACCAGGGAAGAACGACGGTTGATGAGACCCTTGATGCACTGGTCAGCCTGATATCTGATACGGAGGCGTTTCCCGAGTGGATGCACAATGTGAAACGCGCCGGGACGATAGACTTTATAAACGACACAGAGCGCATTGTCTATGTGGCACAGGGGACGCCATGGCCCGTCCGGGACCGCGACCTGGTTCTGTATTCCAAACTGGAGGTGGACCCGGATACAAAGCAGGTAACCATCTATATAGAGGCAAGGCCTGACGCCTACCCGGAACAGGAAGGATATCTGCGGATACGGGAAATGGAGAGCATGTGGCAGTTCACGCCCATGGAAGACGGCATGGTGTCGGTTGTATATGAAACGTACGTGGACCCGGGGGGTAACATCCCCCCCCAGGTTGTCAACCTGCATACCCTGGATACGCCGCTCAACTCCCTGCTGGGATTGCGAAGAATGATCAAAGAGCCCAGGTATCGCGACGCGGTAATGGAGATTCTTCACCGTCCCTGAAAGCCGCGCAAATGACATCGAAGTTGATGCAAGTGAAGAAAACCTGATCACCGCCATAAGGGAAATTCTTTAGCCGGCAAAGTACATCTCTTCGATGATATCTGAAAACGCCTTGTTGACGTAGTTTCGCTTGACTTTCATGGTGGGGGTGACCTCGCCGTCCTCTTCGTAGAGTTTCTTTGGAAGAATTTTGAATTTCCGTACATTTTCCACGCGCGCCAGGGTCTTGTTCACCTTGTCGATTTCCGCGCGGATCAGTTCGTTTATTTTGGAATCTGCGGCGAGGTCCCCGTACGTGGAGAACTGGATTTTGTTGTCCTGGGCAAATTTTACAACGTTGTCCTCATCGATCATGATCAGTGCCACCAGGTACTTCCGCCGGTCCCCGATAATCACGGCGTCATTGATGTAGACGCTGGCTTTTAACATGTTTTCGATGTATTGCGGAGAGATGTTTTTTCCGCCGGCCGTGATGATGATATCCTTTTTGCGATCCGTAATTTTCAGATACCCGTCCTCGTCGATCTCCCCTACATCACCGGAGTGCAGCCAGCCGTTGCGAAGCGTTTCAGCAGTGCCTTTCTCGTTTTTATAATACCCGGCAAAAACACCCGGTGATTTTACGAGGATTTCGCCGTCTTCCGCTATTTTTACCTCTGTGCCCGGAACAGGGGTGCCGACGGTTCCGAACTTGGCCTTTCCCGGTCGGGAGGTGCATGTGACGCCGGTCCCCTCGGTCTGCCCGTACCCCTCGATGAGGTTCATGCCGATGGACTGATAGAAGTGCAGCACCTGTCCGGATATGGGGGCGGCGCCTGAATAGGCGACCCGAATTCTTTCAAATCCGAGCCGTTTTTTCAGTTTTCGGAATACCGTGTAGTGGGCAAGTCTGAAAAGAAGTTCCAGGTAAGCAGGCGTTTTTTTGAAATTCATTTTCAAATCCGCCCGGTAGCGCCCGATGGTAAGGGCGGTATTGTATGCCAGGCGTTTACCCATCGTGGCTTCGGACATCTTGATCTGTATGGCGGAATAGTATTTTTCCCAGATTCGCGGAACCGAATAACCGACGGTCGGGGAGACTTCGGTCATGTTGTCCGTGACGGTATCCGGTTTTTCAACAAAATTGACCACGTAGGCGTGCCGGATGTGAGCGAACACGGAAAAAAGCCTTTCAAAGATGTGGCAGAGCGGCAGGAAGGACAGCACCTCATCCTTTCTTTCCATGGGGTTGAGCGCGGCAATGGCCTCTGCCATCCAGGTGACGTTTCCATGGGTAAGGATGGCCCCTTTTGGCGGCCCTGTCGTTCCCGAGGTATAGATCAGGACGCTCATGTCGTCCGGCGTTATTGCCTTCATGCGTTGATTCAAAAGGTTCTTGTCTGTCTGTTGTCCTTTTTCGATCAACTCGGAAAGGCTGATAAGCATGGGGTCTTTAAACGCTTTCAGCCCCGTGGTGTCCCACACGATCACTTTTTTAAGCAAGGGAACAGACCCCCTGAAGTTGAGCCATTTGTCGAGCTGCTCCTCATTTTCAACAAACAGGAACATGGCATCGGAATTGGATACGACATACTCCACTTCCTGCCAGGCATTGGTCGTATATATGCCGACAGATACGCCTCCGGCGCATTGAATGCCCATGTCGATCATGACCCACTCGGGGCAATTGTCACCGATAATGGCGGCGCTGACGCCTTTTTCAAGACCCATGTCGATCAGCGCGGCAGCGATATCTTCTGCGGTCTCACGGTATTGACGCCATGAAATATCGTGCCACAGGCCCAGTTTCTTATAACGCATGGCTGCTTTATCGCCGTGTTCGCAGGCGGTTTTTTCAAATACGGCCGGGGTAGTTGCAGGACTCAATATTTTTCCTCCGAATCGTCGGGAAATGGTTTCAGCGCCACACCTTTTTGCGCTTCCATCGCTGGTAACCCTTTGCGGATTGCTGTGATCGGACACCCAAGTAAAATTCCTTCACATTTTCATCTTTCAGCAGGTCGCTTGATTTGCCCTTCATGACAAAGCGGCCGGTTTCGAGAATCAGCGCGGTATCCGATACTTCAAGGGCCTTTTTCGCATTTTGCTCCACAAGGAGTATGGTCACGCCCTCCTCATTGATCTTGCGGATGATCTGAAAAATCTCCTTGACCAGAAGCGGAGAAAGCCCCAGAGACGGCTCATCCAGAAAAAGAAGCTTGGGGCGACTCATGAGGGCTCTTCCAATGGCCAGCATTTGCTGTTCCCCTCCGGACAATGTGCCTGCCCACTGGTTTTTTCTCTGGGCAAGAATCGGAAAATAGTTGAAAACCCTTTCAAAATCCTGCGCTACCCCTTTTTTGTCCTTGCGGATATATGCGCCCATCATGAGATTTTCCCGGACGGACAGTTCTTCAAACACTTCTCTCCCCTCGGGAACGCAGGATATGCCGAGACGGACGATTTGCTCGGTATCCAATCCATCGATGCGGTGCCCCATAAATTCAATGGTTCCCTTGTCGGGTTGATTGTCAATAAGCCCCAGTATGGTTTTCAGGATGGTCGTTTTGCCTGCGCCGTTGTTTCCAAGAATGGTGGTGATGCTGCCTTCGGCAACGGAAAGCGAAACGCCCCGGATCGCGTAAATTAAATCGTAGTAGGTTTCGATGTTCTTTATTTCAAGTAGCACACCCAATGTAGACTCCGATCCAAAGTTTCAAAAAATAATTGATGGCACCGTAAAAGTCCAATAACTGCGTTACGCGCAATTTCTCAGAATTTCACGTACGGCTAAGTACGCTGCATTCTTCGAAATTGCGCAAGCCTTGATCTTGAACTTTTTGCGGCGCCATCTGAAATCAGACTTTTTACAAGTTCATCAATTCTTTTCCCAGGCCCGTTTCAGTGGATCTGGGCATCTTCGCCGTCTTCCACTCCCAGGTAGGCTTTCAGCACTTCCGGGTGGCTGCTTACTTCTTCAGGATAGCCCATGGCAATGGGTTTGCCGAAATTCAGGGTAAGAATCCGGTCGGATATATCCATGACCATGTTCATGTCATGCTCGATGAGTAAAATGGTAATACCCAGTTCATCCTGGATATCCTTTATCCAGAAAACCACGTCCTGCTTTTCTTCCGCATTCATCCCGGCGCAGGGCTCGTCGAGAAGAAGCAGCTCAGGCTCCGCGGCCAGAGCCCTGCCCAGTTCGATTTTTTTCTGAATGCCATAGGGCAGCGCGCCGACAAACTTGTTCCTGAAGGTCTGCAGTTCAAGCAGTTCGATTATTTCTTCCACCTTCTTGCGGTTATCCGCTTCCTCCTTTCCGGCAAAGGAATTTCTGCCCCACATGAGCCCGCCCCTGAAAAGTCCGGTTTTCATGAAAAGGTGACGGCCGAGCATGATATTTTCCATGGTATTCATATTGGAAAAAAGCTCAATGTTTTGGAAGGTTCTCGCAATACCCGCTTTTGCGACCTTGTCCGGCTTGATACCCCGGATCGGTTTGTCCTTGAAGATTACGCTCCCGCCGGATGGCGGGTAAATGCCGTTGATACAGTTGAACAGGGTCGTTTTTCCGGCCCCGTTGGGGCCGATGATGGCAAAAATCTCTCCTTTGACGATTTCAAAGGAGACATTGTCCAGCGCCTTCAGACCACCGAAGGTCATGGAAAGGTTTTCCACTGCAAAAAAGGTCATAAGTCAGTTTCTCCCGGAAAGTCACCGGCAAAAATGCTATTGTCGGTTTATAAAAATTATTCGCCCATGGGGATATACTCGGTTTCAATCCAGTCGGTCAGGATAACAGAACCGCCATCTTCAGTGCATTGATGGAGAAATATAGACTGCTGCCCGATCCGGGTGAGCGGGTCTTCGGGGTCAAATGGCCCGTAGCTGATTCTTCCCAACATGCCCTTGAAGTTTTCCAGATTTTCAAGCTCCTTGATCACTTTTTCATGGGTCAGGTCCGGCCCGGCGTTCCTTATTGCCTCAACAAGCGGTTCGGCAAGCGCGATGCCAAGGCTAAAGGTATAGCCCCATCTTTCGTCTCGTGCGGCATACCTGTCAAAAACTTCTGTCTTGTAGGTTTGCATCAGTTCCATCTTGGGGTTGTTGATGTGCTGAGAGTCTCCTACCTGTTCAGAATCATCACGCATTCCGAAGTTTGCCGTTATAACGTCCGCGTAAAGGCCCTGGGTGATATCCATCATGAGCGGGCAGTCAGCGCATGTGGTCGTGCTCATCCATTGCGGGTTGTAGTTCATGGCCTTGCCCGTTCCGATGATTCTTGATGCGGCAATGGGTGTTACAAAAAGTAAAACTGCATCCGCATCGGAACGCCTCAGGCGCATCGCATGGGGGCGCATGTCCGAATCGCCCAGTGCGACGGGAATCGCTGCGACAGGCTCCATATTATACTTTTTCAGAGTAAATTTCGTTCCTTCAAGCCCCTGCTCGCCGTAATCATCTTCCTGGTAAACGACTGCTATTTTTTTCTTGCCCAACTCATTGATGGCATATTCGTTGAGCAATTGGGCATCTCCGAGATAGAGTGGATAAACATTAAAAAGGTTTTTATGGGGGGGGGTGAGCCAGTTCCTGGACCCGGCGGCCGGACCGACCCATATGACATCCTTGGCCATGAGGTAGTCTTTGACCGCAAGCCCGGGTGCCGTGCCAACCCCGCCGACCCAGGCGAAAATGCCGGTGCGCTCCTGGAGCTGCTTCACCCCGGCGATGGTGCGGGCCGGGTTATATGCGTCATCGAAATAATGGTGCACGATTTTTCTGCCATGGATGCCGCCGTTTGCATTGATCCATTTGAAATAAGCATCCGTACCGCGTGCAACTGCTCCCCATGCTGCAGCCGGCCCGGTCTGTGGCGACCATTGGCCGATATGGATCTCGGTGTCGGTTATACCCACCTCACAAAATCCGGGGGAAAAAATGCCAAATACAAAGGCGGCGCTTAACAAAGCTGAAAGTAATACTTTTTTCATGCTGCTCCTCCGTTGGTATGGGTTCCTTTTTTTGATTGAATGCTGTCTTAAAGCCCAGTTTTTTTTGCATGGGGGTGGCGGCATCCTTCATGGTCAGACTTTTTTCACGTAATGACGGGCAAACAAGCCGCTCGGCTTGACGCACAAAACGATTACAATGACTGCAAAAGCGACAACTGCCTTGAAGTCCATGGATACGTACCCGCCGAAAAGGTGTTCGACAATGCCAACGATATATGCGCCGAACACGGCTCCCGGCAGGGATGTCATGCCGCCCACGACTGCACCTGCAAATCCCTTGAGCATCGGATCCCACATCATGTAAGGGTCCATTATAACCGGGGCGATTAACAGGCCGGCCACGCTTCCGACTGTTCCTGAAATCCCCCATGTTACCATTTTTACCCGGTTAGTGCGGATTCCCATCAGGCGTGCGGCGGTTTCATTCTGCTGGGTTGCCTTCATGGCCACGCCGAATTTTGAAAAACGAAAAAACAGAAACAGGGATATCATTATGACAAGCGCAACGATGAGGGTCAGAAGGTCGATGGTCGTGATATAAAAATCACCGAACATCACGCTGTCATAAGAAGATATGGGGAACGACGGCATGACGCGTTCGTCCGCGCCGAATTTCCATGAAACAAAACCCAGAAGGATCATCTCAAGCCCGATGGTAATGATAATCAGCCCTAAAACGTTCGAATTTTTAGCCCTTCGCACAATGGCGAACTCAAGGCAGCATCCAAGGACCAGGGCAAAGACAAGGGCACCGAAAAATGCTGCAAAAACGGAGTACCCATAAGAATAAATAATCATGAAGGCGATAAAGACCGGCAAAAGCGCCATTTCCCCCTGGGCGAAGTTCGGCACCTCGGAGGCCTTGTATATCAGAACCATTGCCAGTGCCATCAATGCATATGAGCTTCCCACGGCAATTCCGCTGATAATCATTTGTATGAAATCAATCATTTTAAAAACCCTTCATAGATGGTATCCCTGACGCCATGCTCCTGGAACCCCAGTCACTAAGGTTAGAAAGGCCATGTTTTCCAGTATTTTTTCATTCTGATCCACAGGCCGTAAAGGCCCAGCGGTTCAAACAGCATGATCAGGATCAATATGGTGCCGAACACGATAAACTGGATATTGGAGACCCCGGTCAGAGAAAAATGACTGGTTGACAGTTGCCTCAGCCAGTCGCCGACATATGGGATATTCAGTATGTTGCGGAGTTCCAGATCAAGAAAAGACAGCAGGATTGCGCCTGCAATGGGACCCATGACCGTCCCCAGGCCGCCCGCCACCGCCATTGTCAGGAAAAATATCGAAAGGAAAAAACCGAAGAGTTCAGGCTCGATAAAGCGAAGCACGAAAGCGAAGAGACCACCGGCCACCCCTGCATAAAAGGCGCTGAGCGCAAAAGCCAAAGTTTTGTAAAGGACGAGGTTGACACCCATGGTTTCAGCCGCGATGTGCGCATCCCGTATGGCAACAAAAGCCCTTCCGACTTTTGTTTTGGTAATATTGCGGGCGATAATGACAAGCAGCACCGTAATAATCATGGCAAGGTAATAAAATTGCCGGTCTGTCGTCAGGTGATGTCCCATGATGACCAGGTCCGGGGCATGAAGTCCCTGGCGCCCTCCAAGCATATCTATCCTGCCGATGACGGTGGTGAGGGTAAGCCCGAAACCGAGCGTGGCAATGGCAAGATAGGGACCTTCCAGTCGGAGTGCGGGCAGGCCCAGAAGAAACCCGAAGCCGGCGGCGATCAAACCGGCGCAGATCAATGCAAGCAGGAAGGGAAAGCTCGCAAGTGTCATCAGTACGATCGTTCCATAGGCCCCGATGGCAAAAAATCCCGCATGGCCCAACGATATTTGCCCTGTGTATCCCACGAGGAGGTTCAACCCGACGACAACGATAATATTGATGGCAATATAGTTGGCCATGTAAACGTAATAATTTTCAAACAAGAACGGGTAAAGAAGCAGAAAAATGATCAGCGCTGCAAACCAGAATAGTGTTACGCCGGATGAAAAGAGTTTAACATCTCCATAATAGTCCCGTTTCATATCCACGAGGATATTTCCTTTCCTTACAGTTCCCTGCCGGGCTTTGGTAAATGGATATTGCGTGCGGTTGTCAGTCGAAAAATGAAATAGTACTTTTTGTAAACGAAGTTTCTTAGACTAAACATTTTTCACTTGACTGTCAAGCGATATGAGAAGTAATCTACTGAAAATCAGAAGAGGCAATGCATCCGGTCTTCCGTGTGCCTCCGCATGTTTTGTCGGTATTTTTGCCTATCGCGTTCTAAATCCTCTTGTTTATTTTAAGAAAAAAGTGCAGTATGCGGAATATATATTGCGATAAATTCATAGCGGTTTTTTCATAATGGATTTTTAAGGAGGAGCACCCCATGTTTCTTGAAAAAATAAAGACATTTTCAAGAATACTGTTTCCGGCATGGCTTGTTTTTATGGCAAGCGGCCTGCTTTTATCAGGCTGCGCGCGCCTCTGTCCGATTGTCATCGACCCTTATGTTTACGGGCCCCAGGTTATTGTCAATCCGGATTCTGCAAGTCTTGGGGTGGCCAGCCTCATAGGTACGGACATTGTTTTCGAAGGGGTGGGATTTCAGCCGGGCGAATCCGTTTTTATCACTCTTGAGGGAGTTGACGATGACGAGGTGGTTGTTGCCAGTGATACGGTAAAAACGGACGGCACTTTCAGCGCAAAAATGACCAATCTTGTAAAAGTGACGGAAATATTGCGCGGCGATATGGAATTCGACACATATTCCGAAGAAGGACAGTATGAAACGGTCTTGGTGATTACCCAGATGTCGATTCCGGCAGGCAGTTACACTGCCAGGGCAACGGGTATGCTGTCAAACCTGGAAGCGGAAACGACGTTCAGCTTTAATGAACCCTCAAAAGGCGACCGGCTTAAAGACTGGATCGGCGTTAAAAAGGGAAAGATTAAAATTGTCGCGCCGATGATTACTGTAGAACCTTCCAAAGTGAGTCTCGGAGTGGCCAGTCTTATGGGTACGGACATTGTTTTCGAAGGGATTCGGTTCGAACCGGAGGATTCCGTTTACATAACCCTTATGAGTCCTGACGGAACAGACTCGGTTGTTGCCGAAAGCAAGGTCCAGCCAGATGGGACTTTCAGCGCAAAAGTGAGCACTCTTGCAAAAGTTACGGAAATCCTGCGGGGGGATATAGAATTTGATACCTATTCCGAAGAAGGGGAGTATGACACGGTTCTGGTTATCACCCAGGAGCCGATTCCGGCAGGCAGCTACACCGCCAGGGCGACGGGATTGATGTCTGATCAGAAAGCGGATACGGAATTGACTTTCAAAAGCCCTTCGAGAATCGACCGTCTTAAAGATTGGATCGGAAAGAAAACGGGCAAGATTCAGGACAAAAGACAATAGTGGCCGCCTCAAAATTCGAAATTCGGACGATGGACAATTGTAAAGGCGGCTTCAAAAAAAAAGCGTTAAAAAGCAAACATCAGGCTGAAGACCGCCTGGAAGAGCGGCGATGCGGGATATCCCGCGATTTCCCGGTCCACTCCGGCTATTACTTTGACGGCGCTTGAAAATCCGATATGTCTGGCAAGCATGTGCTCCAGCCCCAGGGAGCCCACAAACCCCGTATCATTGCCGATGTCATGATCGAATCGGGCTGCTCCCAATTGAATAAAAGGGCTGTTCATGTAACGGCCGAAGTAATACTTTACGCCGGCATCGATGATGGTCAGATCGTCCCCTTTTGCATATCCAAGGCTCAATGCTGTATCGCCGGTAATCCCGACCTGGCCGTGAACATTTACCATTCCGCCATCCTGATTTTCATCGACCAGCCTGATCAGGTCAATCCCGATGCCGTGCCCTGTCGCCGGCCGGGGATGGAAAAAAACAACGGCAACAAGAGCGATCAAAAATGACGCAACCATTTTTTTCATTGTCAGAAGTCCGTCGTATCGATATCAGGCGGAGCGGCTCAGCCGTTCGCGTCTTTTTTGGGCCGCCAGAACGGCTTTCCTCAGGCGGATCGATTTTGGCGTGATTTCGACCATCTCATCGGAACGGAGAAAATTGATGGCCCGTTCAATGGTCATCGGTTTTACCGGGGAAAGCACCACCGCGTCATCCTTGCCGGATGCGCGTATATTGGTCAGTTTCTTTTCCTTGCAAGGGTTTACATTGATATCCACCTCCCGGTTATGCTCTCCGATAATCATTCCTTCGTAGCATGCCTCGCCCGCTGATACGAAAAGGATACCTCTCGGCTCCAGGTTGAACAGTGCATAGGGAACGGCGTTTCCCTGACGGTCGGCAATGATGGAGCCCGTAAAGCGTGAGGGGAAATCCCCCCGGTAAATATCATAGCCGGCAAAACCGGCATTCATGATTCCTGTTCCCCGGGTATCGGTAAGAAACTCATCCCGATAGCCGATGAGCGCCCTGGAGGGAATGGAAAAAGCCATCTGGATTCGGCCGGAGCCGTTATTGATGAGATTGGTCATCTTCCCTTTTCGGATGGAAAGCTTTTCCGTGACCACACCAAGATAATTTTCACTGCAGTCAACGTATAGATTTTCAATGGGTTCCAGCATGTTCCCATCTTTGTATTTATTGATTACTTCAGGACGGCCCACGCAGAACTCAAAACCTTCCCGCCGCATGGTTTCTATGAGGATGGCAAGCTGAAACTCGCCGCGCCCTTTTACAACGAACCGGTCCCGGATGTCTGTGACCTCGATCTGGATGGCCACATTCATCAACGTTTCCTTGATAAGGCGTTCCTTGATTCTTGCGGACTGGACGTATTTCCCTTCCTTGCCGCTGAATGGCGAATCGTTGATGGTAAACACCATGGAAATTGTCGGCTCATCCACGTTAATCCGTTTCAGGGCCTTTGGCGCATCACTGGTACAGATTGTATCCCCGATTGTCGCTTCACTGATGCCGGATAAAATAACAATATCCCCTGGTTCGGCCGATTGGACCGGCTGCAGGGCGGTCCCCTGATATGTCTGGAGCCGTGTAACCTTCAGCGGAATCTGCCGATTATTCCGGTCGATGCACACAAGGCGGTCATTTGCCTGCACATGGCCATTTTTTACCTTGCCGACGGCCAGTCGGCCTAAATAGTCGGAATAGCCCAGGTCCGACACCAGCATCTGGAAGGGCTCGTCCGGGTCGTAAACAGGCGGGGGGATTTTTGTAAGAATCGTATCAAAAAGGAGATGCAGGTTGTTCTCTTTGCCGTTTACCTCCTGCTTTACAATCCCATCCCGGCCGATCGCATAGAGGCAGGGAAAATCGAGCTGTTCGTCGGTTGCGCCCAGATCGATAAAAAGGTCATAAATTTCGTCCAAAACCATATCCGGACGGGCATCTTTCCTGTCGATCTTGTTGATAATAACAATGGTGCCGAGTCCTGCTTCCAGCGTTTTTTTCAACACAAACCGCGTCTGGGGCAGGGGGCCTTCAGAGGCATCCACCAGCAAAAGCGCGCCATCCGCCATGGAAAGGGCGCGTTCCACTTCACCGCCAAAGTCCGCATGGCCCGGGGTATCGATGATATTGATCCGGACATCGTTCCAGACGACGGAGCAGTTTTTGGCAGCAATTGTGATGCCGCGCTCCCGTTCGAGGTCCATGGAGTCCATGATTCTTTCGTCGACCTGCTGTTCGGCCCGGAAAAGGCCGCTTTGCCGGAACATGGCGTCCACCAGCGTGGTTTTGCCATGATCAACATGGGCAATAATGGCGATATTTCTTAATTTTTCATTTTTCATGCAGTCACTCGATTCATTATGAAATCAGAAGCAAAAAGATTCAGCTGTAAAAGGTGAGAGGCAATATAGCCATTTAAAATACAAATACAAGTCTTTTTTGCGGGAGTCTAAAACGGAGTGTTGTCATTGCCTTCAAAAGCTTTTTTTCGATCCTTTCCGGATCGTTTCCCGTACTTTTGACGCCAGTTCCGAAAGGGAAAAGGGTTTTTGTAAAAAGTACACCCCCTCGTCCAGTACGCCTTTTTTTGATATCATTTCGGCCGTGTGACCGGACATGAAAATGCGTTTGATGGCGGGATAAATGGAAATGATCCTTTCCGAGAGTTCGCGGCCGTTCATTCCGGGCATCACAACGTCGGTGAGTAAAAGGTGGATCTCTCCGTCATGCTTGCGGGCAATGTCAATGGCATTTTCCGGCACGGTTGAGGATACCACGTGGTAGCCTAAGCTTTCCAGCATGGTTTTGCAGATATCCAGGTTCATGGGTTCGTCTTCGACCACCAATACGGTTTCCTTCCCCCTTTCATTTTGATTTTCCGGCGATTTTTCTGAGACCGGTTCGGCACTTCCGACGTGCCTGGTAAAATATATCCGGAAGGTCGTTCCTTTCCCCGTTTGGCTCGAAACATTGATGAAACCATTGTTCTGTTTGATGATACCATAGACGGTGGCGAGTCCCAGGCCGGTGCCCTTACCGATCTGCTTGGTGGTGAAAAATGGATCAAACAGTTTTTCCATGGTTTTCTCGTCCATGCCGCACCCATCGTCACTGACGGTGAGCATGACATAATCGCCCTGCAGAAAGTCCGCATGACGGTCACAATATGCCTTGTCAAAGCGCACCGTTCTGGTTTCGATTGAAATTCTGCCGTTGCCGCATACGGCATCACGGGCATTGACGCACAGATTTGTAAGGACCTGGTCGATTTGCGACGGGTCCATTCTAACCGGCCATATCTTCGGGCACGGGTGCCATATCAAATCGACATCTTCGCCGATTAACCGCCTGAGAATTTTAAGCTCTTTTTCGATGGTCTCGTTCAGATCCAATATCCTGGGTTCGATTTCCTGTTTTCGGGCAAAAGCGAGAAGTTTTCGGGTCATATCCGCTGACCGGCAGGCGGCGTTGTAAATTTCCTGGAGTTTTTGGTACTGGGATGTTTCCGGATCAGCATTCTCCATCGCCAGCTCGGAATATCCCAAAATTACGTTCAGCATATTGTTAAAATCGTGGGCAACACCGCCTGCCAACTGACCTACGGATTCCATTTTCCGAGCGTGATTCAGCTGATCCTGGAGCTTTTTCTGTTCTTCTTCGGCCTGTCTTCGTTTTCTGTTGGTGAAAACCTGCGCGACGATAGAAGCCGCCATGCTGGCAAAGGATTCTTCATCAGAATGCCATTTTCTGATGCTTCCGATATGTTCCAGGCAAATAACTCCGGCGATGGTGCCTTCAATGATGATGCCCGCATCAAGAAGAGAAGTGATTCCCAAAGGCGCCAGGTAGTCTTCGGTTAGTCCGCTTGTTCGGTGGTCGTTTTGCGCGTCTTCGGCATAAATCCGGCTTTCGGCGAGAATGGCATTGAAGTATGCCGGGAAATCATTGGTTTTGAGCACTGCGCCACTGCTGTGCGTTTTTGTTTTCGCTTCAAAAAGGGAATGGCAGTGCAATTCGGAATAATTTTCAGAAAGCATCCAGATGCCGGCCCGTTCAACGCCAATGCTTTCCGATAAAATTTCAGTAATTTTCCGCAGCGCCTCGGACATTTCCCCTGTAAAAATCAAGTCATCAAGCGCCATGCAGGCAATGGCAGCCCGCTGCTTTTGTGCGCGGTTTTCGCTGTCGCGGAGGGCCTGGTCCGTTTTTTTGCGTTCGGTTATGTCCCTCGTACTGAACAGGATTTCCCTTGGATTGCCATCCTCAACGAATATTAATCGTCCAAGGGTTTCAAACCAGAGATACGTTCCGTCGGCCTTTTGATATCTGTATTCCGCCTTTCGAAATTCCTCCCGCTTCGTTATAAACTCACTGAAAGCCGCAAGCACCCCCGGCAGATCATCGGGATGGACAAATTCCATGACATTCCTACCGACCAGAGAATCGAGGTCATATCCCAGAATGTTATGGGAAGAAGCAACGAATTTAAAATTGCCCTCCAGGTCGGCCAACGACACAAGTTCGAACATGTTGTCTAAAATATACTGCAGCAGCGTTGTTTTTTCATTCAGCGCTTTTTCGGCGCGTTTACGGTCCTCAATAGGCGAAGTAAAGCCCTGGTAATAAAGAAAACTGCCCTTGTCGTCCCGTACTGCCCTTGCATTGGTCGACACCCAGAACGTGTGCCCGTCGCGATGGATCAATTGGTGCTCATAACTAAAAATTTCACCACGGGTTTCCAGGAGATGTTTGAAATGATTCCTGCCTGCGGGGTCAGCATATACTTGCGCGGCAATATCCGTTATGGCGTCAACAGCCTGTGCCGGGGTCTCATACCCAAGCATCCTGGCCATTGCCGGATTGATCGTAAGAAATCTGCCTCCCGGTGTGGATGTGAAAAATCCGATAGGTGCGCTCAGCAGCACGTCAAGGGTTATTTCTGTGTTGTACAGAGCGGGTTGGTCACTGTCATTGTGCAGAAAATTGTTTTCAGGCATGGCTGCCTCCGCAGTTGTTTAGGAAACGAAACGAACCCGCATACGGATATTGTTGATGGTAGATATCCTATAATACAGGAATTTGCTGAAATTTTCAAAAAAAAGTTTATGGATAAAATTTTGAAGAAAAGACGTACAGGCTTTATGGTGTAGGAAATAATACTACACACCTTCGATATTTTATGATATAGAAACGACTTATCCGGAGAGGCGCAAAGCAGGCCCGAAGTCTTACCCAATAAACTATTCGTCCTTGCCGATGAACCGTGTTTCTTGAAAAAATCGGTATTCTCATTTATTACAGCCGATGTCGGGCAGGATTGATTTTCCCCTATTCGCAAGCAGTAACGGTTACCATTGAAAAATAAAATTTTTCAGGAGGCTTTAATGGTTCGCTTTACAGAGTGGCTATGGTTTCCCGGCTTCGGGGCAAAACGCGTCAAAGTGCTTTTCTTTTCCTTGATCATCTTTTTCAGCGGGTTTTCAAGCGTTTTTGCGGGGGAGGATATTTACAGGAACCTTTCGCTCGCGGCAAGAGGCCATGGAGACCCTGCCCTTTTTCAGACACTTGCGGAGGCGTCCCGGAAACTAGACTGGGAAGAAGCATCCGAAACCAGGTTTGTCGGCCACCTGCGATTTCTCGAAAGCGAAGCCTCTTTGGAATCCGGTTATGAAACAAGCATCTACCTTGTACGGAACGTCACCGGAGAGCTGCACATTCTTTCAGTTCCAGAGGAACCGGATGTCACGTCGGCCGGGGAGGGTTCGTCATATGATAATCTTCCCGACCTCATGGGCATGAAGCTCAGCTTCGTGCTGTTGGAGAAAGAAGGTGTTGTTGACGGTCAAACATACAGCTTTGTCAGGTTCCAGGAGCGGCCTTCCCAGATGCTGTTCGACCGGGTTTTTAAAATATCCATTGTTCTCATGCTTTTTTTCGTCATGATTGGCATGGGGCTTACACTGACGGTCAATGATTTTAAACTGGTTTTTCTGAAACCCAAAGGAATTATTACCGGTGCAACGCTTCAATGGATCGTGATGCCGCTCATCGCCGTTGCCATTGGGCATCTGATGGGATTCTATCACGCTTTTCCGTTCATTTTTGCGGGAATGATTCTCATCACCGTGAGTCCCGGCGGCGTCACGTCAAACCTGATGACGTACTACGCCAAGGGAGATCTGGCCCTTTCCATTTCTCTCACTTCATTTTCAACCGTTCTTTCGCTGTTTTTCACCCCGTTTCTCCTTGCGCTTTATTGTGCCAACATTGAGGATGTCAATGTTCCGGTGGGCCTTATTGTTCAGACCATCATTATCCTCGTTATCATACCCCTTACCATCGGCATGACCGTGCGCTCCTTCTGGATGCAGTTTGCGAAACGCGCCACGCCGTTTTTCTCCCTGCTTGGAATTCTTGCACTTCTGTTTTTAATCCTTGCCGGAGTTCTGGGGAATTTAGAAGTGTTTACCGATACGGAACGCTACGGCCTGAAATTCTACAGCATGGTATTTTTGTTGACAATGCTGGGCATGATCGTGGGGGCGGTGATTTCAAAACTCTTTGGTATCGATAACTTCCAGACAAGGGCCGTCAGTCTCGAAACAGGGCTCAGAAACGCCTCCCTGGCAATGGCTATTGCCATTCTGATACAGGATCATATGGGAGATTTCTACAGTTCGATGTTCATTACTTCAGCGATCTTCGGGCTGTTGATGTACGCCGCGGGATTTATCTCCATAAGCGTATTTAAACGAATGCTGCCCACAGAAAAAACGCTGCCGTGATATTGGCCGCGAGAATCGATCCGTTTAGAACAACCCTATAGGCGGGAAAATGCGGATGCATATAAAAAGATATCCTTGCTCATTTATCGCCGTGGTCCTTGTTTTTTCCATTTTTTTGCTGACGATGATGCTTTCCGGCTGCACCCTTCTCGATTTCAGATTGCGAAGCACTGTACCGCAGAGCACGGGGGTAATTGAAGTGCCGGGAATAGCAACCGAGGCCTTCATCCGAAGAGATGCCCTTGGGATTCCGGTTGTTCATGCGGATAATATGGATGACCTGGCTTTTGCATCGGGATATGCGATGGCATCGGATCGCCTGGCCCAGATGGTTTCCTATTCCCTTCTTGGCCAGGGGCGGTTGTCTGAAATGGCCGGTCCGCCGGTTCTGGATATCGATGTTTATGTCCGTATCATGGGCCTTCATCTGGCTGCGAAAAACCAGTTTGACCAATTGCCCCTGGAATACCGCCGGATGCTTGACCGTTTTGCCGAAGGGGTGAATGCGTATATTGACATCCATAGGGATCGCCTTCCGCTTGATTTTCGTCTTTCCGGATACACGCCGGAAACCTGGCAGCCGATAAACTCCCTTTATATCTTTAATGTACTGAACCTGGGGCTTTCCTTTAACCTGCATGAAGAGATCGCTTTTTTGAATGTTGCCCGGGCGCTGGGCCCCGGAAAAGCGGCATGGCTTTTTCCGGTTCATCCGGATGAACCGCTCCCCTTTGACAAGGCTGCGATCCTTGAAGAAGCGTGGGACGAAGCCGGAAGCGAACCATTTCTATCCGGATTGCATGATGACCTCAAGGCCATTGCAGATGCAGCCGATCAGATCGAACGCATCCTGATGCCAATCGGTATTGCAGCATCCAACAACTGGGGCGTTTCGCCTTTCAAAACGGCCAGGGGCGCATCCGTCATTGCAAACGACACCCACCTTCCGCTGGAACATCCCCCCATCTGGATGCTCATGCAGCTGAAAGGGCCCGACTATCACCTCGCCGGTGTGGCAATGCCTGGAATCCCCGGAATTGTGGCCGGCTATAACGGCCATATTGCCTGGGGAATGACCATGGTTATGGGTGACAGCCAGGATGTATACATCGAACGGATAAAGCAGATTGACGGGAAAGACCATTATCTATACAGGGGAGAATGGCATCCGGTTACGAAAAGGACGGAAGTGTTTCACGTCAAGGGGGTCGATCCGGTAGAAAGAAGCTTTTCCTTCACCCGGCATGGCGCATTGCTGAACAGTGCCCTGTCGTCTGCACCCGTTCATCCGTTACTGCCGCCGGAAGCAAAGAGCGGTTTCGGCCTGGCTATCAAAACCACGCTCCACGAACCGGACAACTCTCTTGAAGGCATGCATGCCCTTAATCTGGCAACGGATATGGACGCGGCCCGGGATGCCATCCTCCGAATCCGGTTCATGAACCTGAATTTCATCTACGGAAATGCCGACCATATCGCGTGGCAGGTTTCCGGCAGATATCCGGTTCGTGCAAACGGCCGTGGACATCTGCCGTCGCCCGGATGGACAGGCGACTACGACTGGAAGGGGTATCTCCCGGTGGAGCAGCATCCATACGTCATGGACCCTGTCTCCGGATATCTTTATACGGCCAATCATCGGACGGTCGATCCGGTCGAAGGGCCTCTCCTTGGCTCAAGCTGGTATGCCCCGGAGCGGGCGGAGCGCATACGGCAAATGCTGGCAGCCAATGATTCCTATGGATATATTGATGCCGTGGAAATGCAGAATGACCGGCATGATGTGATGGTGAAAAAAATGCAGGACCTGTTTTTTGATTCTCCTGTGGCCGGGGAAATCGCGGAAGTCATTGACGGTTGGGGTGATACCCGGCATGCGGCAAAAGCGAGACTGACGATGGATATGCTGGGGGATTTTGACGGCAATATGCACGCGGACTCCCCGGGTGCGGCCATCTACGGTATTTTTCATCACCTGCTGACCCGAAATCTTTTTGGTGATGAACTGGGGCCGGACGACAGCATGACATGGAGAAGTTTCCGGAGCCTTAACCGGGGTATTTATGGTCCGGTGCAGGATCATTTGTTTGAACGGCCGGAAAGCCCATTCTGGAACAATATCCATACCCCGGACACGGTGGAAACCAGGGCGGAGGTCATCGCCAACACCTTGGCCGATGCTGCAGGCTACGCACAAAAGCACATGGGACGGAGCACGGATGACTGGCAATGGGGAAAAATCCATACCTATACCTGGCGGACACCGACCACAAAAATGCAAAACCAGCTTCCATTGTTTCAGCGATTCGGAGCATGGATGATTTCAAGGTATACCGACCGGGGACCGTATCCTGCCGGCGGCGGATTCAATACCATTAATGTGGCCGGGTATCACCGGGGGGACGGCTTTGATGTGTGGCTGATCCCTGCCATGCGAATGGTTGTGGATTTCGGCCTTGATGAACCGCTGCTTCTTGTGAACAGCGGCGGCCAGTCCGGAAACCCGGCAAGCCCGCATTACGACGATGGTATCCCGGTATTTCTTTCCGGTAAAAACAGGCAGATGTCTTACCGCCCGGAAAACATTCGAAACCAGTATGAAAGCGTATTAACGTTAAAAGCTTCGCCGCAATAAGGCCTCCTTATCCGCTCAATTTTTTGATCCCCGCCTGGAATTTTTCTTGTTTCATGTGCCAATCATTTGGCATTATTAAAAAGATGACCCTCGCTGCAAACAACATATCTTTATGGATAATGGCCGCACGGCCGCGCACGCTCACTGCCGGGATTTCACCGGTCGTCTTAGGCGCCGCATTATCGTATAATGACGGTTTTCATTTGTGGGTGAGTGTTTTTGCATTGTTTTGCTGCCTGCTTCTTCAAATCGGAACAAATCTGGCCAATGATTATTTCGACGCGAAAAACAATGTCGACGGGGAAAACCGGCTGGGGCCGGTTCGTGTGACCCAGACGGGGTTGATCCCGCCTGATCGTGTAAAAGGCGCTTTCATGCTTTGTTTCGCGCTTGCCGCCGTGCTGGGACTCCCCCTGGTGGTTGCAGGCGGATTGCCCATATTGGCAATCGGGATTCTGTCTCTGCTTTTTGCCTACCTGTATACCGGCGGACCATATCCCCTGGCCTATTACGGCATGGGGGAAGCACTCGCATTTGTTTTTTACGGACTCGTTGCAACCGGTGGCGTGTATTACCTTAATACACATACCATAAGCGGCCATGTCATGGTTGCGGGTTCGGGTCTTGGTTTTCTGGCCGCTTTGCTCATGGGCGTCAATAACCTCCGTGATATGCATACAGATCAGGCCGCCGGAAAACATACGGTAGCTGTAATGATTGGGGAGCATGGCGCACGGTACTTTGTTGCAGGGCTTTTGGCGGCCGCGCTTTGTACGCCTGCATTATTTGTCCTGATAAACCCTGATCAGTCGTGGGTGCTCTTGGCGCCTGCGGCCGTATTGCCCTTTATCGGAAGGTTCAAAAAGATAATGTCCGCACCCATTGATGAAGGCTTCAACCGGATATTGGCGGCAGCAGGACAGTACTTGTTCGTTTACGGGATATTGTTTTCCGTAGGTGTATTGGTGTAAAGGATTCAGTTCATGGTGCCTGCAAATATCTCGTTCCGGTTAAGAAAGACGCTGCCGCCGTTTAAAATTCCCAAAAAAATCCTTTTCATTGCTCCAGAGGAAAAATCGGCGGGCATCATTGCGGACCGGGCCTTTTACAAAAAAAAAAGCAATGGATATGGCAGGCGGTCAATCATATCAATATCCCCGGGAAGTCGCACATGCCATTGCCGGATTGATCGGATCATAAACCTGCTGCGGCTTTTTTGCCGTGCCTGCGATCGATTTTTGAAAAAAGGACGATATACAGGTAAACGGCATAGGAGATTGTTGCCATAACCGCTATGGCGGGGTCATAGCAGCCAAGGGGGGCAAGAACCACTACGGTCAGCCAGTGGAGGGCGATGGTCCTTTTGGAGTGAAGTTGTATGGGAAAATCGTTGTAGCGGCAGATAATGGCCAGTCCGCAAAGGTTCCATCCGTAAAGGGCGGCAAAGGAATGAAGCCGCATAAGCCATACAAGACGGTCGATGTCATAGCCCGGCGCAAATTCCAGGAAAATGTAGGCAATGCCGGTGATGGACGTAACCATCAGAAAGCCCATGCCGGATATCAAAAACTGTTTCTGCTGGAGATTTCTTCCCAGGCGGACAAAAAGATAGAATACCATGATGACCGAGGCGAACAGGATCGTGCTGACGGCCACCTGCGGGAGAAACACCTCAGCCAGGATAAATCCGAAAAAAATAATCACCCCCAGGTTGATCAGCCAGAAGGCCGCGTTTTTCAGAAAACCGACGCGTCCTGAGTGGTTTTCCATAATGGAAAAAACCAGGGACATGGTGATTAAAGACAGGGGAAAGGAGTACCCCAGAAAAAACAAGTTGAGTTCAAGCTTGGGTATGGTGACGAAATGATAAAACTCCGTGTTTATGATGACCAGGCCGGCGATGACCAGGCCGAGGGACAGGCAGAGCAGGGCGGCCTGGTGAAACTTTTCGGAGGTGGGCACATTTTTCCGGAAAAAGTCCATCGGGAAAAGCGAAAATTTTCTGATCCGGATCGTCTCCACGATTCCCGCGAGAAAGGGGGTAATCAGCAGTACGGGCAGATAGACTTCCATGAAGGCACAAAGTGCATATATCACCGCCAACAACAGGAACCAGCGTACTTTTGGCGAAAGCTTATCCTCTTGGGGATCGGTGTAATGAAGCAGTATGGAACAGCCCGTGCACAGGTTGAACAGAAAGATATGCAAACGCTCATAACTGTATGTCTCGTGCGGGTATAACAGGGCCAGAAACCCGAATGCAAGGGCGACGGTCATCATACACATGAACAGCAGCTTGTATGGTATACTCATAGTGCGCTTTTTTTATCGTGTTTTCCCAAAACGTGCGAAAGGGCCGATGCCAGATCCGGGTGCCTGAAACGGTAGCCGGATTTACCAAGTTTTTCCGGCAGCACCCGGGTGCTCGCAAGGACAGTTTCTTCTCCCATTTGTCCGAATAGCATTTTTACGACGGTTTCCGGAACCCTGAACAATACCGGCCGCGAGAGCACCCGGCCGAGTATTTCAGCAAAATCCCGATTTTGAACCGGTTCAGGAGAAACGATATTGATCGGTCCCCGGATGGACTGGTTTGCCGCGATATGCAGGATAGCGCCTGCCACATCATCGATGCCAATCCAGCTCATATACTGGCGGCCGGTTCCGATAGGGCCGCCCAGTCCGGCGCTGAATACCGGCAGCATTTTTTTTAATGCCCCCCCCGCAGGTGTCAGAACCACCCCGATTCTCAGAAAAACCGTTCGTATGCCAGCGGTTTCTGCAGGCGCAGCCGATGCTTCCCATTGCTCGCACACATCGGATATGAAATCACAGCCGGGTTTTCCCGGCTCCGCAAGCGTTTCTTCCCCGCAGTTTCCGTAATATCCAATGGCTGACGCGCAGGCAAACAATTTCGGCGGATTTTTCAGCTTCGACAAAGCTCCTGCCAAAAGCGCCGTCGATTTTGTCCGGCTTTCCATGATCCGATTTTTTTTGTTTCCCATCCATGGACCGCTGCCGATATTTTCGCCGGCAAGATGGATGACAATGTCCATGTTTTCCATGCGATGCATATCGATGATGCCTTGGCCCGGGTTGAAATAGACATCATCCGAAAACGGCTCGGGGGGGGTCCTTACGAGGCGAAACACCCGGTGACCGCCGGTGGTTAAAAAGGGAATCAGGGTAGATGCGATAAGGCCGTGGGAGCCAGAAACAAGTATGTTCATGGGTTTTACGCCATATTTATGATGATCGGCCAGATCTGCAGAGACGGTATGGTGCCTGTATGTGAATATCCTTTCCAGCCTGGATTGTATTGCCCGGTCAAAGACCAGTGCGGTTGCAGCATGAAAGGGGAGAGCATATTCAATTCTGTCTTCCATGAAGCAGGCATTGTCTCCGTCCGGCGTGAACCGGTGGGTGTGTACCCAACGGGAAAAAGGCCCTTTTTCCAGTACATCCTGAAAAAGGCGGTTTTTTTCATATGCGGTATGCCTGGCCGTCCATGGGATGCGAAGGGGGCCCAACGGTGAAATTTTGAGTTTGACTTCACTGCCTGGCTGTATTCCATTGCTTTGTCCTGCAAGCTCGATGGGGTCCCACGGCGGGCTTAGCCGCAAAATGGCGCCGGGCTTCTCGTGCCAGCCAAAGACGGATGCAACCGATTGGCGGATCTGGCTTTTTTTTGTAAAGACACTTCCCTTCATGTATTTTCCGGCTTGTTGTCAGGGGTGCAGTTACAGGGATGCTTTTTTCCCTCCAGGCAGACGCTGCACCGACTGTCCGCGCACATCTGACAAGAAAAACAGTCCTTGCAGTCCATTTTTTTAATGGTTTTATCGCCGGCTTCCGGCACGTAAATCATGCCTTTCAGTCCCGGCTTTCTTATAAACGGCATGGCTGTCTCCCGGGGGATAAAACATCGATGTTCAACAAGACCCATTATATAGCGCTTCAAACCGGATATTTCAATTTATGTTTTTAAAAATGGTTTTACCATAGATCGGAAATCCCCGATCAAAAGAGTGTTGAGTTATGCGGCAAAAGGTTATATTTTACTTTTCAAATCAACCGTGAACCAAAACGATACGCCGATAATTGTTGGACGACCCGTAAGGAGCTTTTAATGACGCTGCGTCTGGATGAAAAATATGAGCGTATATATGCCCATGAAGAAAATTTTGCATACGCGCTGGCAAAAAACATTGTAAAAAAACCGGATATGAGTGTCTGGATGATCCTCCTTCCTATTTTATTCGTCCATCATGTCTATAGGGTCAACCAATACAAGGCGGGCGTGAAAAGCTTTGCAGAGGGAATCCTGTCGTCGAGAAAGAAAGCGCTGGATAAAACCTACAAGGAGATTTCTTACGGCAAACAATTGTCATACGGCATAAAGGATTACTTTCCGGATGTTGATTTGACAGCCCAGCAGGACAAAGCACTTGCGGAAAAACAGCTTGTGGTCCTTCGGATAATGGAAACCCACTACAATGCGCTGCTGCAGGCGGAAGGGGAAAACCTTCAGGCGATTCTCAGAAAAGCGTATGGCAGTGCCGGACAATACCGCAACTATTTCAAAAAATTGACGGCTGCGGAGAAAGAAATCAATCGCCACTTGCGGGAACATGTCCATACGGGGGAGGATGCCAGGGCGGTTATCAAGGCGATTGAGCAACATTCCGAGAGACTGCGCGAAGAAAAAGTGAAGTATTTTTTTTGAATCATCATGAACCGTTTGCGAGGAAAAAATGGCTGGTAAAACAGTAGCGGAAAAAATTTTCAATGCGCATCACATCGATAATCCGGCAGGAGATATGCATGTGATTTCCCTGGATGCGGTGTTCTGCCATGAAATAACCACCCCCGTGGCCATAAACGATCTGGCTGCCAAGGGGAAGGACCGGGTTTTTGATTCCGGTAAAATCATGGCGGTCATCGACCATGTCACGCCCGCCAAGGACTCCAAGACAGCGCTTCAAGGGAAGATTTTACGGGACTGGGCGCGCAGACACAACATCAAAAACTTTTTTGATGTGGGCAGAAACGGGGTCTGTCATGCCCTTTTCCCGGAAAAAGGCTTTGTGCGGCCCGGCTACACCATCATCATGGGGGATTCTCACACATGCACCCACGGTGCTTTCGGCGCGTTTGCCGCAGGCGTCGGCACCACAGATCTGGCCGTCGGGATATTGAAAGGTGTGTGCGCGTTTCGTTATCCACAGTCCATTAAAATTGTTGTCAATGGTGATCTGCCCGGAGGGGTTTTCGCCAAAGATCTGATCCTTCATATCATCGGAAAAATCGGGGTGAACGGTGCAACCGACCGGGTGATTGAGTTTGCCGGGCCTGCGGTTGAAAAAATGAGCATGGAATCGCGGATGACCCTTTGCAACATGGCTGTGGAAGCCGGTGCCACGTCGGGCATCTGCTATCCGGATGAAACCACGGTGGCGTACCTGTGGCCGTTTATCAACGGTCAATATCCGTCAAAAGCGGATGCACTTGCCGATTACCGTCTCTGGCTGCCGGATCCGGATGCAGAATACGACAAGATCATTGAAATCAATGCGTCCGCTCTTGCCCCGCTGGTTACTTTCGGTTACAGGCCGGATAACGTGAAACCGGTTTCGGAAATGGAAAAAACCCCCGTGGACCAGGTCTACATCGGTTCATGCACTAATGGCCGTATTGAAGACCTCCGTACGGCCGCCGGAATTTTGAAAGGGAAGAGAATCAGCGATTCCGTCCGGGGCGTTGTCTCTCCGGCCACGCCCGGCATATTCAGCCAGGCCCTGGAAGAGGGTATTATCAAAATATTCATGGATTCCGGGTTCTGCGTGACCAATCCAACCTGCGGCGCCTGTCTCGGAATGAGTTGCGGTGTTATTGCCAAGGGAGAAGTTTGCGCATCCACGACCAACCGAAATTTTAACGGCCGCATGGGCAAGGGGGGAATGGTGCATCTCATGAGCCCGGCAACGGCAGCGGCAACCGCCCTTGCCGGCCACATCACCAATTCCAACCTGTACAAAGGATAAAGCGAGGTTTTTGATCATGAATCGTTTCAGCGGCAACGTTTTGTTTCTGAATAGAAGTGATATCAATACAGATGAAATCATCCCGGCCAAGTACCTGACCGAAATATCCAAAGAAGCCCTAAAGCCATACCTGCTTGAGGATCTTGTCCTTGAGGGGTTCGATCCGGCAAAAGACCTGGCAAACCGCCGGGTGATCGTCACCCGTGCCAACTTCGGGTGCGGATCTTCCCGGGAACACGCGCCATGGGCGCTGGAAGTAAACGATATCCGAATGGTCATTGCTGAAAGTTTTGCCCGGATTTTTCGCCAGAACATGTTCAATTGCGGAATGCTGGCCATTGAACTCCCTGCAGAAGAGATCGACCGTCTATTCAATGAATTTTCCGGAAACAACGCCACCATAGAGGCAAACCTCGAAAAGAAGATACTGCACGTCGCATCCGATGGAAAAACAGCTGAAATCGGTTTTTCCATTTCCGGGTTCGACGAGGCGCTGGTTAAGGCAGGAGGATGGCTGGAATTTGCGGATACGCATTATTGACGACTTCGCAAAAAGTTCAATATCTGCGTTGCGCACAATTTTTGAAGAATCTCACGTACGGCTAAGTACTATCAATTCTTCAAAAATTGCACGCGCCTTGATCTTGTCACGCCATGGCGTGATTCAAAGCCGTCTGATCACAGCTTTTTACGAGTAAATCAAAATTCGGATTTCGTTTTATCCGCTTGTTTGCATCTGGTTTTTTCGGGATCGAAATCAAAATCGCTTTCTACCAATCCTTTGCATTTATCAATAGACATAATGATCAGGAGAATCGGTAGGGGACCCCTTGCGGGTGCCCTGATTCCGGGCACCCGCAAGGGGTGCCCCTACGGATCCACATGCGTAAAGGGCACGGGCCCTTTGCATCCAAATGAAAAAAAACAAAGGGCATTTAAAAACAAACGGCTTGTGCAAACAGTTTTGACATCTGTCCGCACAAGCCGTTACGCTCAATAATCAGGACCGGATCTCGATCTTTCTTGGCTTCGCTTTTTCCGCCTTCGGCAGTATGAGTTTTAACACGCCCTCGGAAAGCTGCGCATCGATTTTTTCCTGGTCGATCAACTCGGGAATGGTAAACTGCCTGAAATACCTGCCCACCTCGTATTCGATCAGAAGGTCTTCCTCATTCCCCCCTTCAAAGGGCGTGATTTCACCGGCAATGGTAAGAACGTTTTCGCGAAGATCAATATCCACATCGCCTGATTTCACTCCGGGCATATCGGCCATGAGGTTGATTTCGTTTTCCGATTCAAATATATCTACAGGCGGAATAAATACCGGCCCGCTCCGGGTTTGCTCCGTTGCGCCGGATACCTCATGCTTTTTCCCCACCTGGATTTCTTTTCCTTCATCATGGTGTGTCATTTGCCAAGCCCTCCTTTTCCTATCGTTCACAAAATATATTTATTTTATGTCGATTTTTCTGGGTTTAGCCACTTCGGCCTTGGGAATCGTCACCTGAAGAATCCCTTCTTTCAATTCGGCCGTCACCTTGTCCCTGTCAATTTCCCCGGGAAGAGCGATGGCGCGAGAAAAACGGCCGGCTTCGCGTTCCCTTCGGTGATATTTTGCAGAACGATCCACTGCGATTCGACGCTCGCCGCTTATGGTAAGATTACGCCCCATTGTCTGGATGTCGAGATCTTCGGCGGAAACCCCGGGAAGCTCGGCGCGCAGAACAAACGCCTCCGGCGTTTCCGTAAGGTTGATCAAGGGGAAAACCCCCGCCGTGGTCCCCGGGAGCCGGGACGGCTCAACCTGATGAAAAACCTGATCCAAATGTCGCTTCATGCGATCGAGCTCTTCAAAGTGCGTGCGCAAGCCATATGCTGGAAAATTCCACAATCCTCTTGAGATCATTTGACAGTCCTCCTTTTCTATGGTGTTTTAGCCTTTAGAACACCCTTTGCCATATGCTGTTGTTTACGACAAAAAAACGATATAAACCATTATATCGTTATATCAGCTATTTGAGACGAAATGAATATAAGCATCAACCATACGCTGTCAAGAAAGTTGAATGTAATTTTTTTTTAAAATGTCTTTTACAAAACTTTACTTTTCTGTGGCTGGCAATGGCACTGGAAGTGAGCTATATCCGGCCGGTTGGCGATCCGTCGTTCGGCATTTCCGATTTTAAAGATAAACGGTGATGAGCAGGTGATTTTATTTGTTAAAATGGCGGAGGGCGCACGTCTGACCGGGCGGATATTCCCTATGCCCTTAATATGAAAAAGGTCGAGAGAGCTGTTAAAAACATACTGGAAAACAGGCCCGTAACAAACCGTGAAGTGCTTATCAACCCGGAGTCCCTGGATTATTATGCCGGCCTTGACATGGATTCTCCTGAAAGCGCTTGAAATTTAGAATATTCTCCAGTATGGTATGCTATATTTTTTAGACAGGTGTATACAAAACAAAACAGCTCTTTTTTATTGGATATCAAACCGTTGCGCCAGAATACCGTCCCTCCTTTCTCAGACAGCTGTTTTTTTCCGTACGGAGCCCGGCCATACTCGCCGGTGAAGGCCAGAATATAAATGGCATTCAATTTGCATATGCTTTTTAACAAATCAATCTTCCGTGAAAGAAACCGAATAAATCACCAAAGAGGTGCTTTATGAAAGACGAGCCCGCTGATAGCCGCATTAAAAAATTTGTTGAAGAATACGAATGCATCAAGCGTAATAATGGCGAACCATGCCGGATGAACGGTGCAGAAATTTTGAAAATCATAAAGAATAATGATTTTGAAAATATAGTTAAATTAACAAGGGTTTATGAAGACTACCACCATAATTGCCGCGGTGTTGAAGCGAAAATGCTTTCCGTGTTTACGGTGGATGAATTTCTCACATCTGTGCTGCCGGACATAAAAAAATTATTTCAAGCGCCGTACGTGTGGCTCACCATAATTGAGGGAAGCCCGTTGGCAAGCATAAGCGCACGGGCCATGGAACGGGAAAACATTGATAAAAACGTGGCCTTTATTGGGGCGGCACATTTTGAAAGTTTTTTTAAAAAGGGCTGCAATCCCCTCTTCATCTGCAATTACACATCTCCGTATATTCCGTTTTTTCCCAAAAATAACAATTTTACAATTCGTTCCATGGCGATCATGCCGCTTTACATCGACGGTGTGCTTGTGGGATCCATGAACTTCGGTCATTTTGTTTCCAACCGGTTTTCTCCGGATATGGATGCAAGCCTGATCGAACACTTCATGCTGCAGGTTTCTTCGTTGTTTTCAAAAATTTCCGTCCATGAAAAGTTGCTGTACCTGAACCATCATGATTCGCTTACGGGTCTGTTAAACCGCAAAGCCCTGATGGCCGAACTGAACCGGAACTTTGGCCGGTCATTGCGCAACGGAAAGGGCCTTTCGGTACTTTTTATGGATCTTGACGGCTTTAACGGCCTGAACGAACTGTATGGCCATGATTATGGCGACAGGGCCGTTCAGTACACGGCGGAAATCATTTTGTCCATGATTCGCCCCGAAGATATCGCCGCCCGGTTCACAGGCGATGAGTTCGCCCTGATATTTCCCGGGGCAAGGGGGGACATGCCGGTGGTACTTGCAAGTCGGGTGCAGGATTATTTAGATGAAAATCCGTTTGACAATGAAGGTATACGATTTCGGTTGTCATTGCATTACGGCATTGCATCGATCGATGAAAAAAATATTGAAAATGCCGGGCAGTTGCTGCAAACTGCCTACAAGAGGCTGAAGGAGTCCCGAGAACTCTACAATAAGCCGTCACGGGACGAGGGGAAAGCGCTGGTATACAAAATCAGGGCTTCCTGATAAAACCGGCGGTTTTAACGACCGCTCCGGGTTCTTCATCGCATTATCATCAAAAGCGTCGGCCTTGCCAGGCCGGCGCTTTCTATTTCAGGAATATTTTTTTTATCATGCTTACGATTACGGATAACATACAGATTCCGGACAGCGAGATCGCGTTTTCCGCCATTGGCGCAAAAGGACCGGGTGGGCAGAATGTCAACAAATCTTCTACCGCAATACATTTGCGATTTGACATAAACGCCTCCTCACTGCCCGATGAATACAAAACGCGTCTCTTGTCCATAAAAGACCAGCGTGTAACTAAATCCGGCGTGATTGTTATCAAGTCCATGCGCTACAAGAGCCTTGAAGCCAATCGCGAAGAAGCCGTCAGGCGGCTAACCCTTCTGATCAGGGAGGCCACTGCAAGGACGAAACAGCGAAAACCATCAAAACCGGGTTTTCAGGCAAGACAGCGACGGATGGACAAGAAAACGAAGCGGTCCAGGATCAAGTCGAACCGCAGAAAAGTCGATCCGGCATCTCTATGATTCCGGCGTTGACTTGTTATGGGGTGTGATTTTTATCGCAAACGCTTGCTTTTTAACAAATTGACGGTAATATTTGATCATATGTTAAGAAAGATGTCGTGTTCTGTGGATTTGAAAAAACCGATTTCGAAAAAACGGAATTTTAAGAAGCCGGTGGGGCGAAATCCGAATTTAATGTGGGCCCGTAGGGGCACCCCTTGCGGGTGCCCGGAATCAGGGCACCCGCAAGGGGTGCCCCTACGAAGTCCTCATGATCATTATGTCTATTGATAAATGCAAAGAATTGTACAAGTCCTGAATCGATTCGTTGGCCATATGTATTTTTCATTGCGGTGAAGGGAAAGTCAGGAGATGAAAAAGCTTATAAAGATCATTGGTGTTCTGGTGGTGATTCTGGTCGTGGCGGTTGTCGGCCTGATGGTCGCCGCAAAAATCCTCATTACCCCTGAAAGGGTTCGCCAGGTTGTCGTTCCCCGGGCAGAGGAACAGTTGAACAACCGGCAGGTTACCATCGGTGATGTTGATGTTCGGCTTTTCTCCGGCATTGTCATCTCCGATTTCAAAATTGGTTCCTTAGACGACGAGGAAGATTTTGTCAGTGCGCAATCGCTGGTTTTGCGATACAGGATCTGGCCCCTGCTTCGCCGCATGGTCATCGTCGATGAAATAAGGCTGATTTCGCCGAGCATACGGGTAGAGCGCTATGAAAACGGTGAATTTAACTTCAGCGATCTTCTGGCTGTAGATCCGTCTGCCGACGATGAAGACCCCGCGCCGGTTGACAGCACGGAAGACACCCCGGTGGAAGAGACAGAAGGACTTCCCATTGGTTTGCTGGTCAACGAGATCTCTATTTCCGGCGGGAAGCTCGTTTTCATGGACCGGATGGTCGGCCGGGAGTACCAGCTGACAGATCTTTCCGTAGCCTTGGACGGCGTTTCCCCGGAGAGGCCTTTTCCCTTTGATGTTTCTGCAAAAATAAACAATGCCCCGGTCCGTTTGGCGGGAACGGTAAACCCCTTGACGCAGCATGTCATTGCGACTGCCCGTATTCAGGATCTGGATGTGGCACCGTTTATGGCATATGCGCCGGAGGATTTCCCCGGAGAACTCTCCTCCATGACGATCAGCATGGATATCCGGGCCGATGCCACCGCCGAGGCGGTGGATTCAGCAGGACAAATATCCATAGGCGGAATTGATCTTCTGCTTCACGATATGCCGGATGCGCATGTCGAAAATGGCCGCTTTTCCATTGACTATGATGTCGCTGTGGATCTTGTTTCTCAAAATATTATCATTTCCAAGGCGGATGCGGATATAAACGGAATATTGCTGGCCACGGCAGGGAGTGTTCTTTCTTACGGCGAGTCCCCGGCGCTTGACATAACCGCACGTTTGCCGATGATTTCCCTGGCGGATATTGTCGCTGCTGTTCCCCAAAAGATAGTGGAGCCGGTGCTTGAAATGCGTCCATCAGGACGTATCGGTGCGGACGTTCACTTGAAAGGCTCGCCTGAAATGCCGGAGGAGCTTCTTCAAAAAGCCGAGATCACCCTGGAGAAAGTCCGTGCCGAAATAAATAACCTGGCCCCTGAAATCACCGGCGCAATAAACGTTGCGAAGAACAACCAGGGTTCCGGAGATCCCGGTGAATATATATTCGAAGTTTCCGCAAGCCTGAACAACGCCCCGGTTACACTGGACGGTACCATAAACCCCGGGACCAGGCACGTTGTTGCGGCGGCAAATATAAAGGATCTGGATGTCACCCCGTTTATGGCGCTTGCCCCCGAGGATTTTCCAGGAAAGCTGGGTTCAATGAAACTAAACGTGGATTTGCGGGCGGATGCAACAGAACAGGTTGTGGATTCAGCGGGGCGGATATTCATCAGTGAGATTGATTTTCTGCCCAATGACCTGCCTGACGCGCGTATTGAAAACGGCCGCGTTTCTCTTGATTACGACGTCGGCGTGGACCTGGTTTCCGAAAACATAACCATTTCCAAAGCAGAGGCGGACATCAACGGGATTCTGCTGTCCGCGAAGGGGAGCATCCTGTCTTTCAGGGAGGCGCCCCAAATGGATATCATGGCCCTTCTGCCGAGGATATCCCTGTCAGACATTGTTGCAGCGGCTCCCCAAAATCTTGTGACGCCAGTATTGGAAATGCGTCCCGCCGGAAACATCAGCGCGCAGTTTCATTTGAAGGGATCACCGGACAAACCGGAAGCAATTGTCGAAAAAGGAGAAATCACCTTAGAAAAAGCAGGTGTTACAATCAATGAACTAACTCCTGAAGTCAGCGGCAGCATTCGTATCATTAAGGACGGCGCTGCATCCGACAACCTTGTCATCGATCTTGCCGGCTCCCCGTTGCGCCTGAGCCTGACTGCGGAGAACCTTATGGGGGAAATTAAACGCATACAGCACACCCTTACCGCCGACATATTGGATATTGACAGGCTTCTTGCCTCTTTGGGTGCTGAAGAGCAAACGCCCGCACCGCCTCCCGGGGATACGACCGGGACTCCTGAAGAACCAGGTCCTTTTGATCTACCCCTGGATGTGAAAGGGGATGTTCGGGTTGCAAAGGCTGTTTTCAAAGGTCTGTCCATTGATAACTTTGATCTTCAATACCTGCTCAAGGATAACGTGTTTACGGTCAACCATATCAGGGGCAACATCGCCGGCGGAACCATTGCAGGAAAGGCGGAAGCAAAACTTGATCGCAAGCCGCTTTCCTATACAGCAGATATATCCGTTCAGGGAACGCAGGCGGAATATCTTTTAAATGCCTTGTTCCCCGCAGCTGCCAATTCCGTTTACGGGACCTTTTTCCTGAATGCCGATCTGAAAGGGGAAGGCACCGGTTGGGGCAGCATCAGCCGCTCGCTCACATCCAATGCGGATATGAATGTAACGAACGGAAGGCTGACAGGTTCCGGTCTTGCCGGTGGCTTATCGAGCTTTTTGGGTACGGAAAGCCTGGAAGTGCTGAATTTTGATTCTTTGAAAGGAAATATGAATCTGAAGGATGGAAAATTCGATCTGGATTCCAGCCTTGTAAGCGATGACGTCCGCATGTCCCCCGTGGGCACCATCGGACTGGACGGATCTGTTAATCTTTCACTGGATATGCGCTTGTCCCAAAACCTCGCATCGGGTATCGGTGGCAGAGACCTGGTATCCGCTCTTTCCCGCGGCAGCGATGGATGGGCTCTTATTCCTCTGAAAGTGGGCGGCACATTGTGGTCGCCCAGATTTGAGGTAGATGCTTCTGCGGTTGCCGATCAGTTAAAGGAACGGGGCAAAGAAGAATTGCAGCAGCAGCTGCAGGACCGGGTTTTGGATCGGCTTTCCCCCAGGGAGAGCGAAAAAACCGACGGGGAAACGGACACAAAGGAAAGAAAACCCCTTGAGAAAGAGCTTAAAGATACGATGCGCAGGATATTTGATTAGAAGGCGGCGTCTTGTTTCAAGCCGCAGACATACTCGAAAAATCGATCAACACCTTTAGGCTTCCTTTTTCACAGGCGCGTGCAAATGCCTCGGTAAACGCGGAAAACGGATATACGGCATCGATGAGCGGCGCAACATCGATTCGCCTGTTTTGAAGAAAATCCAGGGAAAGGGCAATGTCACCGCACCGGGAACCGATGATGGTGAGCTCGTTTACCACAACTGCCGCCATGTCGATGGTTGATTTTTCAGGTGTGGTTGTTTTTATCACAACCGTTCCTTCGGGGCGCGTCAGGGGGATGCACCAACCGGCGCCTTCCGAATTTCCCGTGGCATCGATTGTAATATCGAACGTTCCCAGCAGAAATGCAACTTTTTCCGGCGAGGAATGCACGTTTATGAGATGTGTTTTTACGGTCTGCTTTTCAGCGATAGCCAGTTTTTCAGGGTGGCGTCCAAGCAATACGATGTTTTCGGCATATTGCTTCAGCCCCAAAGCACAGAGAATCCCCAGGCAGCCGTCACCAAGCACGGCAATGCGACTTTCTCGCCCAATTCGGACCTGCCGGGCAATCTGAAGGGCGGCAGCGAGAGGCTCTGCGAAAACCGCGTGACTCGTATCAATGGACGCGGCTATGGTGTAAAGGTTTTTTGCCGGAATGGCGCAATACTCCGCAAAAGCACCGTTTTTCCCGCGAATTCCCAGGACCCGGCGGCTTGGGCAGTGCTTTTCGCTGGCACAGGCGCCGCACCCGAAATTAATATCCGCCACAACTTTTTTTCCTGTCAGTTCCGGGCGATCCGGGCATTCTTCCACAATACCGGTAAACTCGTGGCCGGGTATGCCTGTAAAGTCGGCATAGCCATAAAAAAGGGCGATGTCGGTCGCGCAAATCCCCGCCACTAAGACCCGCACCAAGGCCTCTCCGGGCTGCAGGTCGGGAATCGGTTCATCAACAGTCACAATCGTCTGGTTTTCAAAGCGGATCGCCTTCATCTGCAGGCACCCGTTACACCTTGCTGTTCCCGAAGGTCCAGCTTCCCGTAGGCTCGTCAAACATCATGTCTTGAAAGGCATTGGGGAAGTGGTTCTTGCATATTTCGGCAATTTTCCCCGTGACGATGCGGATTTCTTCCTCTGCATGAGGGGATGTTCGCATTTCAATAATATGCCGCCATGACCGAAGGTTTCCGGTTACCATGATGGTTGTACCCAGCCCGATGGGAGCAAGGCGCCTGAACATGGAGGTCAACTGTTTCTTGGTCGAGAAATCGGAAATATCCGCCAGGCCGAAAATGGCAGAGAGCTCTTTTTGGGTGTTTTCCAGAAAATCGACGACCTCTCTTATTTTGCTTTCCGCCTGCTTATTTGTTTTTGCGGAATCCGGCACCCAGAACGGTATGTCATCCAGGCGAACATAGCGCAGGCTTTCCTGGCTGTAAGCCATCCCGGCCCGATGTCGCACGAGTTCGTGGGTAAAAACGCGGGATACGTTTCTGCAGATAAATGTCAGGGAGGCATGTTCAAGAACCGAGCCGTGGCCGCTTTTCAGCACATTGGCGATATAGGTATCATTGCCCTGTCTTACGGTTGTGACGTTGGGGTTCGTTGCTTCGGGCTTTTCCGGATCATACGGCTGCCAACTCCGGTAGCACATTCTGCCCCCTGCTTCGACCAGGTTCTCACTGTCGGAAACCGACGGGTCCGGCCTCCAGTCCGGACTGCCGATATCTTGGAGATAAGCGTTGAGTCCGTCCGGCTCGAGCATGGTTTTAGCAACCAGGTATACTGTGGGCGTTTCTATCGGTCGCATGGATATCCTCCCGTCCGTTGCTTGTGTTTGGTTGTTTATAGCTGATGCTGATTTTCACCTTCCGGAATCGCTCTGTAGCTTTTCAGCCAGGCTTTCATTACCGCATGGACGAGGGTTGCCAGGGGTATGGCCAGGAATAAACCCCAGATCCCCCACAGCCCCCCAAATAGCAATACGGCTACAATAATGGCGACCGGATGCAGATTGACCACTTCGGAAAGAAGCAGTGGCACAAGTATGTTTCCGTCGATAACCTGGATAATGCCATAGGCGATCATGACATAAATGAACTCGGTTCCGACGTGCCATTGAAAAAAGGCAACGAGGGCGACGGGAATGGTCATTACGGTAGCGCCGATGTACGGAACAAGAACAGATATGCCGACGAAAAAGGAAAGAAGCATTGCATAATTTAATTCAAGCAGCAAAAAGGTGATAAAGGTAGCCACCCACACGATCAAGATTTCAAGCATCTTGCCGCGTATAAAGTTGGCCACCTGATGGTTTGCTTCGCTCCAGACCTCTGTAGACAGTTCAAGGTTTTTGGGGAGCAATTTTTCTCCCCAGGCCAGAATCATATCCTTGTCCTTAAGGAAGAACAAAACGAGAAAGGGAACCAGAACAAGGTATATGAGAAGGGAAATCAAGTTGCGCAGGGATGCAACCGTAAGCATCAGCACGTTTTGGCCTACCTTTGTCAACTCCGTGCGAATGACTTCAAAAAGCTGGCGTATCTGGATTTCTGAGACATATTCCGGGTATCTTTCGGGAAGCAGCAGGAGTTGCTTCTGCGCATTGGACACGTAGGTCGGCAGATCATGAATCAGTTCGCCAATCTGCTGGGACATCAACGGAAAAATGCCGATGATCAACAGAAAGAGAACGGCGAGAAAGAATAAAAATGTAACAAAAACGGCAATGAACCTGGGTATCCGGATTCTTGTAAGGATGGAGACAAAACCCTCCAGCACATAGGCAATGATGAGCGCAAGAAATACCGGTTGAAGCATATTTCCCAGCAGGATCACCACAAGAAAGCCGCCGATAAGGATAAGCCACAGGGTAACCACCTGTGGATGTGAGAAGTACTGGTTAAACCAGTTCTGCAGCATTTTGATCATATGCGTTGCCCTGATGATCGAAAAGGTATGCGATTGTTAACCGTGATCGTCAAGCCAGCCTTCCAGATCCGCGATCACCTGTTTTCGGTAGATTTCTTTTTCATTGTATATCTCGTGGTACATCTCATCGTAAAACCGGAGCGTTTTGTCCTCCGATGCAGCATTTTTGAAAAAGGTTCTGGACGTTTCCGGGTTGGTAAGCCGGTCATCTCCTGCAACCTGCATCAGGACGGGAACCTGTAAAAGCGGGGCATCATGCAGGGTCTGTTCGGCGGTTTTCATGAATTCGATACCCCATCTTGCCGTAATGCGCCTGTGAACAAGGGGGTCGGCGACGTACGCATCAACGACCTTTTGGTCATGGCTTAAAAACTGAACATCGAGTTCGTTGTCAAAGGAAAAGGACGGCAGTATCACTGACAACAGGCGGGCGGCCGCCACCTTGGCCCCCGGCGGTTTTACAGCGGGCGCCAGGCCCGGGCAAGATATAATGAGGCCGTCTATTTTTTCATTGTTGTGTTGTGCGAAATTCAGGGCAATCAGCCCTCCCATGGAATGGCCGAGAACGAAAAAAGGAGCCCTGCCTGAAAGTGTTTTGCGGGACATGTCAAGCATCATCGTAAGATCATCGATGTATTCCTGAAAGTTTGCAATATGGCCATGTTTTCCCTGGCTTTGGCCGTGCCCCCGGTGATCGTATGAAAACACCGAAAAGCCGGCGGAGGTAAGATTTTCCGTTAAACGCGCATACCGCCCGCTATGTTCGCCAAGGCCGTGTACAATGAGGATTCCGGCCCGTTCGTTTTCAACGGGATGCTGTCTGTAAAGCAGCCTGGTTCCGTCTTTTGCAGTAACGTGATCCGTAATTTCAGAAATCTTGTCCGTCATGGCATATCCCTTCCTGGCAGAAAAATTCCGGTCGCATGTTTATCAGCCCGTCATGCCGGCTGATCTTCCGTTTTGGTCGGACAACCTGCTGTTCTCAAAATCTGTAATTATCGATACGCACCATATGAAAACGATTCAAAGGCGAGGGAGTAGAACCTATTTAGGATTCTAATGATTGTGCCAAATAGGATAACGATATCAGTTTTTTTTGAAATCTGCAAATGGAAGTTCCAACAGATTCCGGTTATGGATGAGCCATAACGTTGATGGGGGGAACGGAAGGGGCAGGGGCGCGGAAGAACACAGTGAAAGACGCAGAAAGGCACAGGGAGAAATTTTGCAGCTGCCGGTTTCTCCCCGTGCCTTTTCTTGATATCGTAAAAAGGCACAAAATCGGTAAAGATGGCTAAGCTAAAAGTTCCATATACAAGGCGTAGTGATTTTTCATTTGCGATGGCATACGTATAGTATTCCGAGCAGATGAAAAATTGCTACAACGCAGTAGATGGGACTTTTTGCGACGCCATCAATCCTTGTACTTGCCGATAATGCCAATGCTGCAGATGTTCTGGAACGGAAATCCACCGAGATTATGCGTCATCCCCAGGCGCGGATTTTCGATCTGGCGATCGTCGGCGCGTCCATGCAACTGCAGATACATTTCATAAAGCATTCGAAGTCCGGAGGCGCCTATGGGATGGCCAAAACATTTGAGCCCGCCGTCCACCTGGGCGGGAAGCCCGCCGTCGCGGTCATAAAACCCATCCATGATATCCTTGATGGCTTTCCCCCGCTCGGATATATGGAGGTCTTCATAAGTGACGAGTTCTGTGATGGAAAAGCAGTCGTGGAGTTCCATCATGGAAATTTCTTCCCTGGGGTTTTCCACGCCGGCTTCCTTGTACGCCTCGATGCTGCACTTGGAGGTCGTGACGAAATGGTCCCCGTCCCAACTGTCAAACGCGGCCTCTTCACCGCTGCTGAGTGCGAGTTGAAGCGCCTTGACCGTGACGAAATCCTTTTTTCCCATTTTTTGGGCAATCTCCGGGGTCGTGACGATTGCGCACGCAGACCCGTCGCTAACGCCGCAGCAGTCAAAAAGTCCCAGCGGATGGGCGATAATGGGTGAGGCCATGACCTGATCGACCGTAACCTTTTTCCGAAGGTGGGCTTTGGGATTCAGCGAACCGTTGTCGTGGCTTTTTGCGGAAATGTGGGCCATTGCCCGCTTGAGGTCCTCGTCCTTGATTTTATATTTTGCGGCATACGCCGATGCAAGCTGGGCAAAGGAGCCCGGCGCCGTGAGATTGGGCCACCATTGCCACAACAGGGTTCCGGTGTTGGAGCCGCCGCCCGGAAGACCGCCGTATCCCGTATCTTTGAGCTTTTCCACGCCAAGTGCAAGGCAGATGTCGTATGCGCCGGACGCCACGGCGTAGCAGGCGCCCCGAAAGGCCTCCGTACCGGTAGCGCAGTAGTTTTCAACGCGGGTTACCGGAATTTTCTGAAGGCGCAGCGTGGTGGCAAGGGGCATGGCGGTTTTGCCGACATTCACTTCGTCCATGCACGTACCAAACCATGCGGCCTGGATTTCTTTCTGCTCTATTCCTGCATCTGCGAGACACTCATCAAAAGCTTCCAGCATCAGTTCTTCCGCACCAACATCCCATCGTTCTCCAAAGCGGGTACATCCCATTCCGATGATTGCCACTTTATCCTTTATACCTGTAGCCATTTTCTTCCTCCTGGCTTTTGTGTTGTCTATTGTTTGTCAACCGTTGCGGTTTTCAGGCTGCCAATGCCCGATTTATCCCATTTTAAAAAGCTTTCCGATGAGCTGGGATTTCATGACATCACCGCCGATCTTGAGCTTTCCGGAAGAAAATGCGCCCATGGGATCGAGTTCTCCGGAAATCATGTCGATGAAGTCATTATCCGATATCTTCAGCGTACAGGTTGGCTTTTCGTCCTTGCCCGGTGTTACGGTGCATGTTCCATCGGAAACAATGACTGCCCAGTCCCCGCCGCCAGGTCCGGAAATCGAGTACTGGAAGACCACCTTGACCCCCTTGGCGGCTTCCGGGTTAAAGGCTTCGGGCATTTTTTCAAAAATTTCGGCAACCGACGGTCCGGAGGATTTTCCGGCAGCACCCCCGGCATGATCCTGTTGATCCTCAGGGGGCATAAGAATGGCAAACATCGCGGAATTAAGATCATCAAGCGCTGTTGCCCCGGCCATATCATTAATGGCGGGAAAATTTTGGCTGATGTCTTCCGGGGTCGGGGGTGCGTCCTCTTTGCCAAGTTTTACCCCTTTGCCGGTCAGTATTGCCGCACGGTTGAAATATCCCATGCCGGTGTTGAAAATTTCGCCGGACTCTTCGCACACGTCGCTGCAGAGATAAAGCGCCATGGGAACGACGAGTTCCGGCTTCATTTTTTCAAATACGTCCGGCGGCATGATGTCTTCGGTGAGGCGGGAAGCAGCCAGCGGTGCAATGGTGTTGACATGGATATTGTATTTTCTGCCCTCCAGCTTCAGGGTGTTTGCCAGCCCGATGAGGGCCATTTTGGCCGCAGAGTAGTTTGTCTGCCCGAAGTTTCCGTAAAGCCCTGCAGCTGAGGTGGTCATGAGGATGCGGCCATAGCCGTTTTCACGCATTACCGCAAATGCCGGACGGGTTACGTTGTAAGCCCCGTCCAGATGCACGGCCAGAACGGCATTCCAGTTCTCCGGCTCCATTTTGATGAAACTTTTGTCCCTCAAAATACCGGCGTTATTGATCAGGATGTCGACTTTTCCGAAGTTGTCCACGGCCGTCTTGACGATGTTTTCACCCCCTTCGGGCGTTGCCACGTTGTCGTAATTGGCGACCGCCTTACCACCGACGGCGATGATCTCGTCTACCACCTGCTGGGCCGGTGTAGCGGATCCTCCGCCTGATCCGTCCCTTGATCCTCCAAGATCATTGACAACAACGGCCGCGCCGCGCCTGGCAAGCTCCATGGCATAGGCTTTGCCAAGACCGCCGCCTGCGCCGGTGACAATCGCCACCTGCCCGTCGAAACGGATTTTTGACAGTTCTTCGGCCGCGCCCGCTACCGGTGTGGCTTTCCAGAAATAATTCACAAACCCGCGATTTTTGTCCTCGGTCCGTTTTCTGAAGACCATGCGGACCGGCAGGCCGACCTTGATCTCATCGAGTTTGCAGTCCGTGAAATCGGCCATAAAACGCCCCCCTCCTTCAAACTGGATCATGCCGTAGATATGCGGTGGATCGAGAGAGACGGCGAGCAGATCCCCGGTATAGGTTTTTACTTTTGCGGGGATTTCAGAATATTCATAATCTTCCTGTGAATGCCGGGCGAGGCAATCCGGATTGACGCACACCTGCGTCTTCGGGAACTGGGGGGTGCCGCAGGCAGTGCATTTGCCGCCGACAAGCCCAAGGATCATGCTTCGCCGTCGATACAGGGTGGTCATGGCGGTCTGGGTTTCGGATTCCGCCCGTATCCCCATGTCCGGGTTGATCAGGTCCCTGAACACCAGGTATTTTGAATAATTATCAATGATTTCAATGTTTTTTAGAGTCGATTCAAACGGCGTGCGGGTATTGACCTTCCCGATGTTTTCGGTGACCACAAAATACATGGCATTGCATCCCTGGCCGAAGCCGGCAAGCACGATCCGGTCCCCGGGTTTTGCATCATCCAGGGCCTTTGCCATCATCAACAGCGGGTGGGCGCAGCCGGTTTCGCCGCATGCCTCATGCAGGTTGTCGACGGCTTTATCTGCAGCGCCCAGCTTGTGGGCGATTTTCTTGTGCTCCGCCTTGAAAAAACAGGGAAAGACAAGTTTGTCCACGTCGTCGATGGTAATATTGAGCTTTGCAAGAAGACCGTTTACGGCCTTGGGTATGATTTTCGAGTAGCCTTCATCGCGAATCCAGCGTTCTTCCCAGTTGTAGTCAAACCGATGGCGCGCGCCGCGGTAATGGCCGACAAAGTCCTCGGAAACGGTGTAAGACCCTTTAAATTCGGCGATTACGTCCGTATCCCCCACCAGAAAAGAGGCGGCGCCATCGCCGAACCACATTTCGTAAAATCCCGCCGGCCTTGTTTCCCGCTTATCGGCGGCCGTCACAAGGATGTTTTTCCGGTCTCCGCCTTTTGCCGTTTCCAGTGCGGCAAGCAGCGCTGTGGTACCGGCTTTTTGGGAAGAGGTGAAATCCGACGCCAGAATTTCGCTTTTCAGGTTGAGCGCGGTGGAGACGATACCGGCGTTCTGCCTGTCGGCAAAAGGAAGGGTCGTCGACGCCAGAAACATGGCGTCGATCTGCTTTTTATCCATGCCTTCCAGGCAGCTGCGCGACGCTTCAACAGACATGGTAACAGCATCTTCGTCCCAGTTGCACATTGAGCGGGTCCCCTGGGCGACCATCACAATGGCGGGGGCAAACCACCCCATGGACTGGTAAATGGCCGATCGATTGAGCCTGAGACGCGGGATATATGCGCCATATGATGTTATGCCGATCATTTTGAACTCCTTGTTCTGATATTTAGAAAAAACATATTCCTGGTTCAATACCGAAAAACCATACAGAATCCTTACAGCTTGAAAAGTTTTTCAATCAGCTGGGATTTCATAATATCGCCGCTGATTTTCAATTTTCCGGACGTATAGGCCTGCATAGCTGGAAGTTCCCCCTTCATCATTGCCAGAAAATCCGTATCCGACATGGCAAGGGTGCATGTCGCTTTGTCATGTGATCCGGCACTGACGGTGCATGTGCCATCGGATATTTCGCAGAACCAGTTTCCGCCGTTTCCGCCGCTGATGTCGTACTGAAAGATCACATTTACTCCCTTTGCCGCATCGGGCTGGAAAGCGCCGGCCATGGCATCAAATACGGCGGCCACATCGGTGAATTTACCCGAAGTATCGTCAGAAGCGGTGACGTCCCCTTTCTGGGGGGATGAAAACGCGTTGATGACATCACCGATAACGGCATTCAACTCTTCGTGCTCCTTGCCGTTCTTCAGGCTGCTGATTTTGTCAAAACCGGCAGATACGTCTTCAACAGTGGGCCATGACGCGGCATCGCCGATGACGGTACCCGCTCCGGTAATAACGGCAGCCCTGTTATAGACGCCCAATCCGGCGTTGTATATGTTTCCGGAAGCTTCGCACCGGTCGGAGCACAGGAAAAGAACCAGCGGGGAGACATATTCCGGCTTGGATTTTTCAAAAAGCTCCGGCGGCATGATGTCCTCGGTCAGGCGGGATGCGGCAAGCGGGGCAATGGTGTTGACCTTGATATTGTATTTTTTCCCTTCCAGTTTCAGGGTGTTCATCAATCCCACAAGGCCCATTTTCGCCGCGGAATAGTTGGTCTGCCCGAAGTTGCCGTAAAGGCCGGCAGCGGATGTGGTCATGATGATGCGGCCGTATCCTTTTTCCCGCATGATGGCAAATGCTGGACGGGTCACATGGTATGCCCCGTTTAAATGCACATCGAGAACCGCTTTCCAGTTTTCCGGCTCCATCTTGATGAAGCTCTTGTCTCTCAATATACCCGCGTTGTTGATTAGAATGTCTACGGTGCCATATGTGTCGATAGCGGTCTTAACGATGTTTTCCCCGCCTTCCGGGGTTGCCACGTTGTCGTAGTTTGCAATAGCGGTGCCGCCGTCGGCAATGATCTCATCGACGACCTTCTGGGCCGGCGTTGCAGATCCTCCGCCGGAGCCGTCCCTGGCGCCGCCCAGGTCGTTTACGACGACACTAGCGCCCCGCCCGGCAAGCTCTTTTGCATAAATGCGTCCCAACCCTCCGCCGGCACCGGTGACAATGGCCACTTTTCCATCGAAACGGATCTCATCTTTGGGGATGTCGCCGTATTCGAAAATCCCGTTGGTAATGACGACATCACCGGTTTTGGCGTTGATGGTCCGCCAAACGGCTTTTCCATCCCCGACCTTCCAGATTTGTGTTTTTATGGGGTCGCCAGGGTACAACGGTTTTGAAAACCGGCAGGAATAGCGATGAACTCTTTCGGGTTCCCCCGAAACGAGGTTTTTTATCAATGACCGGCAGGCGTAACCGTGGGTGCAGAGCCCGTGCATGATGGGCATCTGAAAACCGGACATTTTGGCAAATTCGGGATCTACGTGGAGTTGGAACACATCGCCGGATAAACGGTACAAAAGCGGCTGATCCGGTGACGGTTGCGCGTCGTCTTCAAAATCAGGGGCGCGGTCCGGAATTTCCACTTTTACTGCCGGCGCGGGCTTTCCCCCGAACCCGCCGTCGAGCCTGCTGAACAGGCGAATCACGCTGGTAAACAGGCGCTTCCCCTTTTCATCGCAGGTGATGCTTTCCCCCACGACGATGGCGCCCTTGTCTTTGCCCATGTCATAGAAGTCGGTGATTTTTCCTTCCGTGATCATGGTCCCCTCTATGGGGATCGGACTGTGATAAATCAGTTCCTGCTCGCCATGGAGGATTCCGGCATAATTGACTTCTGCCTTTGCGGCAATATGGGACAGAAATTCGAAGATCGCCGCGATTCCGAAGCTGGGAATGACTTTCAGGTCTTTTTCGTAGACATATTCGATTTCGTCAAATCCCGCTCCCACACCAAGGGCGTAAAGAATTACGTCCTTCCAGTTGTAATCCTTTTTGACAGGGCCGATCTTCTGACCTGCGGCTTCCAGGTTCAGTGCCATTGTTCGCCTCCTTACGTGAAAAGTAATTGAGTAATGTGACGGTTTGTTCTCATGAAAAGTGAAATGATTTCCAATACATTTGTTCACATCAAAAACTTCCAGCAAATGATGGAAAAAAGCATATGGATTTTTCATTGTTCTGTCAAAGAGTTTTTGCAGTATGGATGATTTTTTCAGGTTTTTACTGGCGCAGTTTTATATCCGATCGGGTGATGGAAACAATTGATGGACAAATCGGGTGCTGCGTGTTAATTTTATAAGGATATGTCGGGCAGTCATCCGGTTGGCCGACAGGAGAGGCAGATCAAACGTACGATCATAATCGGAGGCAAAATGACGAAAGGCGCATTGGACGGCATAACGGTTCTGGATTTGTCCAGGCTGCTTCCCGGTCCGTATGCATCGATGATCCTTGCGGATCACGGTGCAAGGGTGATTGCCATAGAAGACAGACGATTCGCCGGGGAAGCATTAGGTGACAGCGGTGTCAACCGGAACAAGCAGCATATGACACTCAACCTCAAATCGGATAAAGGGCGTGATGTTTTTTTCAAGCTTGCTGCATCCGCGGATGTCGTGCTCGAGGGTTTCCGCCCCGGGGTAACAAAACGGTTGGGCGTGGATTACGAAGCCCTTCGAACGGTCAATCCGGGGATCATCTATTGCTCTATTAGCGGTTATGGACAGACGGGTCCTTACCGGGATGTTGCCGGCCACGATGTGAATTATTTAAGCGTTGCCGGCGTTCTCGATTTGATCGGTGAAATTGGTGGTACACCTGTTATTCCCGGCATTCAGATCGCAGACATGGCCGGCGGCGGAATGAATGCCGTTATCGGCATACTGATGGCAATGGCAGAAAGGCAGAGAACCGGCAAGGGACAGTATATCGATATTTCGATGACCGATGGCAGTTTCAGTCTGCTGACCCTTGCTTTCATTATGAAACAGCTGTCCGGACAGGTGCCGAAACGTTCCGATTTCTTTCTGTCCCACCGTTACGCCTGCTATAATACCTATGAAACCAAAGATGGGCGGTATTTATCTGTCGGTGCTGTGGAAAATCGCTTCTGGAAAGTATTGTGCGAATTTTTTGACGTCCCGCAATATATTGACTGTCAGTATGATGATGAAATACGGCTGGAAATTATCGGCTATTTCAGGGATCGATTCAAAGAATACCCGCTGTCCCACTGGGAAAAGGCGCTTGCCGGAAAAGATTTCTGCTGGGCGCCCGTAAAAACAATGTCGGAAGCCTTTGAAGACCCCTTATTTAAAACCAGGGAAATGGTTGCGGAAATTGAAAGACCGGGGAAAAAACCTTTTCAGGCCATTGGAACGCCCATCAAGCTTTCCCGGACACCGGGCAGCGTTCGAACCGTTCCCCCGGCATTCGGGCAGGACACCCGGCAGATTCTGAAGCAAATGGGATATTCGGAGACGGAAGTGGACGCTTTTGAAAAAGAAGGCGTCATTTGACCCAAGGACACTAGGGGCTACCCTTATTATTTGTGAATGATAAACAACAGGTATTTTTCTATGGCGACAGCACTTGAAAAAGCGAAGCAGAATCCAGATTCCATGAAGGCGAAGATCCTGCTGGAGGCCAGGAAAATCTTCGGGCAATACGGTTTTCACGGTACAACGACCCGAATGATCGCAAAAGCCGTAAAGATCGATATTTCGACCCTGTATTATCATTGGGGGGAAAAGGGGGATCTCTACGAGGCAGTGATCATGGACATCAACGAAGGGCTTCGCTGCAAACTCATGGAGGTCGAGAAGAAAGTAAAGGGAAAACCCCTTGGAACGAGACTGGAAATCGCCATTGACGTAATGGTG
>JAABUA010000099.1 GCA_011389515.1 Desulfobacteraceae bacterium | reverse complement strand
GGTCTGCAAGTTATCGAACAGAGAGCAAGTTTTGTGGGCATTTAAAGAGCACACCACGACAGATCCGGAATCGGCTTTATCGGTTCGTGAGGCCATTGAAAAGACAGGGATACTGTTTAATCAGTCCTCCCACAGCGCAGTCATGGCGGTTATATGGAAAACACTTGGCACCGACAAGGGCGGAACGGACTTGTTTGAACGCATAAAAAAGGGACCCGGGTATCTATATTACAAAGCAACGCCGAAGGTTGACGAATATCTCCTTGAAAATTTTAAAAATCCGCATGCATTCAAAACGGAAGAAGCCCGGGAATCCGCTACGGATGCTGCCCCTACTGCTGCACCTGAATCCACTTTGAATGTGAATCTGAAGGTGACCTGGGACATCAACCTGAATCTCAATGGACTGAAGGGGTTGTTCAAATAGTGTGGGAATGACCAGGCTCTCTCAAAATTTATAAACCGCAATACAGGAAGTAGCAATGACAAAAAGCGATATCATCAAGCAGTTACAGGAACTCGGCTTTTCCAAAAAGGCCTCATCCGATATTATAGAAACCCTGCTGGAAATCATAAAATCCCGCCTGGAGTCCGGCGAAGACGTGCTTGTATCGAACTTTGGGAAGTTCTGCGTAAGGGAGAAAGCCAGCAGACGGGGAAGGAACCCTGCCACTGGGGAAGATTTGCAGCTTGAGGCCCGCAAGGTGGTGACATTCAAGGCGTCTGAAAAGCTGCGGGAGAGGATAAACAGGAGTTAATGGATAATGGGCGCAATGCCATTATTATTAAGTGGATACAGACTTTTTTTATTGAGGAGTGAACTTGAAACCAGTTTGGAAATACAAAATAATGGTATGGGACTTCATAGGAGGGAGACCATGATCCCAGAGAAACAGAGGAAGAGCGAGGAGAGGTTTAACGAGTGGTTGGAGTCGATCCATTATGTCGATAGGGAAGGGAACATTCTCCCAGTGATTCTAACTGATGATGAAAGCCCTGATCCGGAAGGGGACAGAGAGGGAGCAGAGTGATGATAGCTGAACCGAGATGTTCCGAGAGAAACTGTAAATGGTACTTGGGTACATGGCAACCGGATGGAACCGAACTGGACGAGAGAGTGATCTGCGTTGCCTACCCGGAGGGGATCCCCCACGATATTGCCTATGGTGACGATGATCATCTGGAGGTTCGGGATGACCAGAAGAACGAAACCGTGTTTGAGGAGGAGAAATGAAGAAGGTTATGTTTATATTCTTGGCAGTGTGTTTATCTGCTTTTCCAGCCTACGCTGTGGAGTGGGTAAACAACCCATCCCCAACACTTGCATGGGATGCCGTGCCACTGTTCGGCCTCCGGTTATGACCCAAAAAAGAATCCTGATCCCCACAAAGTCCATCACCGACTGGCAAGCCCTCCTTGCGGAGCCGGACAAGCATTGGCGTCCCGGGTATTCCGCCATGCTGACCGCTCAGTCATGGGAAAATGCCCCCGGCCTTCCACCGGAAATAGCATCTGCTTTTTCCAGATCCGGTGATGACAATTTCAAAAACATCGAGTTGCTGCTCGCCATCCCCGAATATAAAACATCCCTTAAAGGTGGCTCGCGCGCATCACAAAGCGATGTATTTGCTTTGCTGCGCTCAGAAAAGGGACAGGTTGCAGCGACAGTGGAAGGCAAGGCCAGGGAGGCCTTCGGCCCCACGCTGGAGCAGTGGCAAAAAGGTGTCTGCGAAAAAGGGTACCGGTCAAGGCTGGGGCATATTATAGAGAATATCGGTCTTAAAGAGCCTATTCCCGGGCATATCCGTTATCAGCTTCTGCACCGCACGGCTTCTGCAGCCATTGAAGCAAGGCGTTTTCATTGTAAAGCCGCCGTTATGATCGTGCAGTCTTTTGTTGAACGCGAAGCCGATAACCATTTCGAAGATTTTGTTCAGTTTATGCAGCTATATAATGTGATTCCGGCGAAAGACGAGATTGCTTTTCTTGCAACCATTGACGGGATAAGGCTCTATTCAGTATGGGTTTATTCAGATCCCTCTCAACATTAACAATAAAGGTATTCGCAAATGAGTCTCTGGTATGAAAGCTTTTATGATTGTCTCGGGGGCTGCGAGACTAAGGAAGAACGGGCAAAGTGCATTCTGAGATTTCTTGCCATGCCCGTTCCCAGGATGTGGTGGGAAAATGCCTTGGAATACGGATCTGTTGACCACACGCATGCCTCGGTGCTTCAAGATTGCAAAAAAGACTTGTCAGATGCTCTTGAGAACAAGGACAAGTTTGACTTCGCCCTGCTTGTCGCATTGGCCTTCATAGATGTGGATTATCCAGGGGCTGAAATGGGTGGTGGAACCAACGATGCGACGATTGAAGATTACCTGGAGAAAGCCGAGGGGGTATTGGAGAAGCGCCCGGAGCTGCGGAACCTTGGCTTGCAGGTGCGGGAAGCGAAGACTTGGTTGTCGACGTAGCCCCTGTACAAAGCCCATCAAAAAAGTACTTAATTGCACCAACCGGGAAGGCGCCGCTCTCGGTGCTCAATTCGGAGGGGAAATAGATGAAAAAGCCACCTCAAGAACTAATTGACACGTTTTTTAACTGGTATCGAAGCAATCACCATTCAGACAATGAGGATTATTATAGGGAAACAGTTTCAAAAAATCATTTGCAAGGGTTATCAAAACCCGATTTTATAGATTTTTTCTATAACTTTGCGCACGAAGGCGGTAAGTTGCAAAGTGGTGGGCAACGGTCAAGCGGTAAATTCCGCCAGACGATTGAGGCGCAGTATGACCAATTCCGTTCGTTCGCCCTGAAACCATTCGAATCTGATTTCGATTTGGAGGACTGGCTTGCCGAAAGGCAAATTTATAAACATTTTGGCATTGGCCTATCAACCATTTATCTGAATCGAGTTGACAAGAAAAGATTTCCCATCCTCAATAACAAGACAACCGAATCTCTGGCTCTTTTCGATATTTTTCTCCCAGGTGATACATTGGCTAAATACAAAGCCGTCTTAAATTCCCAGCAGCAAATTATTTATTGGTTCCCAGAATTTGAAAACTTTTACCGTGTTGATGCGCTGAACCAATTCTTAATTGGTGAAGAAGAAGGACAGCCCTGGAGGAAATTATTGGCGGAAAATGCGGAGAGCGAGGTTGGTATCCGCTACTGGATTTATGCCCCTGGGCGAAATGCCAAGCACTGGGATGAGTGCTGGGAAAAAGGCTTAATGATATATGGAGCAGACGAACTGATGAATCTGCAAACTTATGAAAGCAAAATCGCCATAGAAGGAGCGCTTAAAAAAGCATATGGGGGGGAAAATAAGCCGAGCAATAATGCTCGAGCCGCTTGGGAATTCTCTCGCGTTGTCAAACCTGGAGACGTTATCATCGCAAAAAAGGGCACCAAGCTTTACATAGGCTACGGTATTGTTACAGGCCCCTATATTTATGATGAAAAACGGGCAACCTATCGTCATTTAAGAGCTGTCAATTGGAAAAAGAAGGGAGAGTGGAGCGAAGAAAAGGGCCCTATTGTTATTAAGACACTGACAGACATCACAAAATATCCTGATTATGTTGAAAGGCTGAAAAAATTATTAGGCATAAATGATCAAGAACCAAAATCAAATCCAGCACTCAACACCATCCTCTATGGCCCTCCGGGAACTGGGAAAACATATGCCCTTCGTAATAATTATATGAAACTTTTTACCGAAAGCCATATTGAAACGAAGGAACAGTTTGCGATAGAACTTACAGGCGAGTTGACATGGCTGCAAGTTATCACTGTTGTTCTCTACGATTTAAAATCAGCTAAGGTGCCCGCTATTTACAGCCACCCCTTACTTCAAGCCAAAACCAGACACCAAGTCAATCAAAATCCGAAAAATTCAATTTGGGCTTGGCTGCAGCGTCACACAAAAATAGATTGCCCGAATGTAAAACATACCCAACGCGATGAACCTCTGATTTTTTGGAAGGATGAGAGTTCCACTTGGACCGTGGATCAGGACATGGTTGATGAACAGCTTCCAGAATTAGTCAATGTACTTAATAAATACAATAATTTTAAATCTATTTCAAAGGAAATCGAGCGATTCGAATATGTTACATTCCATCAATCATACTGTTACGAAGATTTTATTGAAGGCATCAAACCAGTTATGTCCGAGGCAGTGAACGATTCCCTAACTTATGAAATTAAACCGGGAATCTTTAAAAATATTGTCAATCGGGCCTTGAGCGATCCCGATCACAATTACGCGATATTGATTGATGAAATCAACCGCGGCAATGTTGCAAGCATCTTTGGTGAACTTATCTCCCTGATTGAAGAAGACAAGCGAAAAGGGGCAACAAACGAACTCCGAGCACAATTACCCTATTCCAGGCAAGAACTTGTGGTTCCCAAAAATCTTTTTATTATAGGCGCCATGAATACCGCAGACCGAAGTGTGGAGGCACTGGATACGGCATTGCGCCGTCGTTTTGTATTTGTTCCAATGCCTCCCCTGCCTTCACTCATCATGCAACCCGACAATTTTGAAGTTGATATTCAAAGTCTTCTGACAACGATCAACGCACGCATCGAAAGACTGCTGGATAAAGATCACTGCATTGGACATTCTTTTTTCATGGGACTTAATCAGAGCAATGACCCCCTGAATGAATTGCGAAATATATTTGCAACCAAGATACTGCCACTGCTTGAAGAATACTTCTTCGGCGATCCAGCAAAAATCGGTATGGTTCTGGGTGAAGCTTTTATTACACGTAATGATGAAATAATATCCTGGGCAGTCGGTGATTGGGGAATGGAGGATTACGAAGAAAGATCGGTCTACAGACTGAATGATCCCATGGCGTTAAAAATTGAGGACTTCCTTTCAGTTTATGAAAAATAGAATCCAAATCTTCGAGCATTCAATACTGGCGGCGGGGAAAAGAGGATTTACCCATTCCCACTTCCAGAGCCTAGTACGACTCAATGAACGTCATGGCAACAGGTTTTTCGCAGTAGGGTTGAACCGAATCCATTTCCGGAACTATGTTGGCGTGATTCAAGCAGGAAACCTAACCATTGAGATTCTTCCAAAAGCTGATAGAGGAGCGGAATCAGAAGATCTGAAAAAAAAATGGCAGGGTGCGCTAATCGAAATGCTGCGGCAGTCTGGATATATTCGTCTGTCATCGGCGTCTGATGCGAACTTGAGAATAAGATCCGCATCATTACTTGACATATACTTCGAGACCTTTCTTGTGGAAGTATATGCACTTGCGCATCAAGGTCTGGTCCGCAAGTATCGTCAGACCAAAGGGAATCTTCCTGCTTTAAAAGGGCGACTACTGTTTCAACAAAACATCTCAAAGAATATCGTGCATAAGGAACGTTTTTTTACAGCTCATTCTTATTATGACCGCAACAACCCTTTTAACCAGATATTGCGAATCGCCTTACATATACTCATCCGATTATCGTCCAATCCACGTTTGGTTGATCTCGCACGCAGTCTTATCATCTCATTTCAGGATTTAACTGATATAAAAATTACCCAACAGACGTTCGATCGCCTTCCCTTTAGCCGGAACACTGAACGATATAAAAAGGCTCTGCAACTCGCGCGTTTAATAATATTGAATTATTGTCCGGACATTTGTGGTGGAAGGGAAGATGTCTTGGCGATTCTTTTTGATATGAATTCATTATTTGAACGTTTTGTATATGCTCAACTTAAAAGGGCAGAAAAAAAAGTACCTGCTCGGATTATTTTTACGGCGCAAGCTGCACGTCCATTCTGGTTTGCCGAAGGCATGAAGAAGACCATACGTCCAGATATCCTTGCAACAATCGGCCAAGGCCTTGACTGTGAGAAGGTTGTATTAGACACAAAATGGAAAATTCCTAGCGATGGCAAACCAAGCGACTCGGATTTAAAGCAAATGCACGCTTACAACATCCAGTTTGGCGCTAAAAGAAGTTTTTTGATTTATCCCAAAATCGGCATTGCGTCAGATGTTTATGGGAGCTATATCCAAGGAAATTTGCTTCCTCCCTCTTATGCCCATAATTGTGGAATGGCCTTTGTTGATCTTTTTGATGGCAATAAATTGCGAAAGAATTTTGGAGTAGAAATTATTGAAATGATTAATAATAACTGATTTTTCTGATTATACTAAAAAAAACTGCTGTCCCAGCTACCCATTAAAAGCCATGAAATGAGATGAACCTCTTGATTTTTAAATGCGCCATTTTCGAATTAAATAGAACTCAATAACGTATGAAAAAAATTCACAACTGATCCGTATCCACCAGCACCCGCCCATACCCGTTATTTTCCAACCACCAATACGTGAAATACTTTGAAATCCAGCTTGCGGCGCGCTCTGTGTGCATATTCCGGATGATTCCGGCCACCCATTCCGATTGAAGTCGGCCACCCATTCCGGATGATTCCGGCCGGTGATTCCGGACGAAGTCGGCCACCGATTCCGACGGAAGTCGGCCGGGGATTCCGATTCATTCCGGCCACCCCCGTAAGGCAATTCTGAGTAAAGCTTGGCGCTGGTTATCAAAAACAATAAGCGGTAATTTATGCCTTCTTTTAATCTTCCAAAGGAGGCGCAAATGCCAGCGGAGCGAATAACCATGCGCAAAATCAGAGAAGTTTTACGTCTAAAATTTGAATGCGGACTCACGAACCGAAAAATCGCCAAAAGCGCTTCCATTGCCAGGAGCACTGTGGGTGATTATGTCCAGCGGGCACGTGATGCCGATATTTCATGGCCCCTGCCTGATGATATGTACGATGCCCGACTGGAACAGGTTCTGTTCTCCCCGGTTCTCCAGGTTCCTAAAAACCAGCGGCCGCCCCTGGACTTCCTCTATATCCACAAAGAGCTCAAGCGAAAAGGGGTGACGCTCATGCTCTTATGGCAAGAATACAAGTCCCATACCCCTCAAGGCTATCAATACAGCCAGTTCTGTAACCTTTACCGGCAATGGCGCCATAAGCTCGATCCCGTCATGCGGCAAGATCACCGGGCGGGAGAAAAGCTGTTTGTCGATTACAGCGGCATGACTGTTCCCATCACAGATCGTGACTCCGGAAAAACATGGGAAGCACAAATCTTTATCGCCTGCATGGGCGCATCGAACTACACCTATGCGGAAGCCTCATTGACACAAAGCCTGCCGGACTGGATCGACTCCCATGTCCGGGCGTTGGCGTTTTTGGGCGGCGTTCCGGAACTGATCATCCCTGATAACCTTAAAAGCGGTGTGAACAAGGCCTGCCGGTATGAACCGGACTTGAACCCGACGTATCTGGATATGGCCAATCATTACGAGACAGCCGTTATCCCTGCACGCATCCGGGCCCCGAAAGACAAAGCCAAGGCTGAAGTCGGCGTCCAGATTGTTGAGCGCTGGATC
>JAABUA010000098.1 GCA_011389515.1 Desulfobacteraceae bacterium | reverse complement strand
CTCCACAGGAATCAACACCAGCCTTTCAGCGGTACCAAAGGTGACGCGGCGCATCCGGTCGGTGGCCTCCATGTCGCGGGCAATGAACGCTTCGATATCTTCGGCGCGAACAGGGCCCCATATCACCGAAAAACCGCACCCTTTTTTCACATCCCTTCCGGAAACGCCGTTGGCACCCAACTGGGGCAGCACCAGTTTCCTGTGTTCCACCACGCGCGAAAGACCGGAGAGCCTTACCTGACGAACGATTTCTCCTGCAGAAAACAGTTCCTTCCCCCCGGCGCACCACACGTTTATCCCCCGCGTATCCACAACCAGGATCCACGCGTCGGAATGCTTGAGGCAGGAGCGCAGCTTGTCAAAACCAAGCTTGTAATTGGCAGTGACCATTACAGGGGACCCGGTTCCGGGATTTCCTACCGCGTAAAGCCCCGGAGACACCTTGTAATCGTTTCGGGAAAATCCGGACCGGGCCTTCAGCGTACCTGCAAAATCATATAATCCCGTTTTTGTTTTTACCCTGGGCACACTACCTGCCGGCGTATCCAGAAAACCATCCACGAATCTGCATACGGTGTATCCCGGTTTTTCGTGGGGGCTGCTTTTAGGAGACGGCGGCGGGCCACAGCAGGGTTCATCCATGGAAAGAATCTGGATGCCGTCGGCGCACGTGCAGTCATCGGTTTTTACATCCACTGCCGTTTTACTGGAAGGAGAGCAGCATGCACTATCTTTCATAGGGCCTCAACCATGTTTTTGAATCGTTTCAGCAAATCCCGGTCGATACAGTAGCAGGAACGGGGACCATCCACAATGCCCGTGACCAGGCCGCTTTGTTTTAAAATTTTGAGGTGCTGGCTGACCGTTGACTGGGCAAGGGGGAGAATCTCCACAATCCGGCCGCACACGCAGATATTGTTTTCCAGCAGGTGGGAAACGATCCGCACCCGCGCCGGATGCCCCATTGCGCGGCAGATAGCGGCGAACCTCTCCGCATCAATGAATGTGTCGTTATTTTCTGTCATATTGTCCTATTTTCTTTGCTGTCTGCTCTTTTTATCGTTAATCGACGATATACGATACTGCAAACGATCCGTCAATAAAAAAAATGGACCCGAAGCAGTAAGCGTTTTGGTATTATGAACCAACCGTACTTCAAAAACGAAAGGCGTAACGCATTCAATTTGCAAAAATCCGTAGCAGGAAATATGTTTATTCTATTGCTTTCGAGGGGATAACCGAGACAGCAGAACCTCTTTTTCGCTCCGGTCATCCTGCCAAAACCGCTACATATGTGAAGGGAAAGAACCATCATTATAAACCGCGTCATCCGATTTTTTCTGGAAAACAAACTGGTCGCCGTGCTTCTGTTTCTGGCGCTGGCAGGATGGGGGATTGTATCGGCCCCGTTTGACTGGGACATCCCGGTTCTTCCCCGCAGCCCGGTGCCGGTGGATGCCATTCCCGATATCGGCGACAACCAGCAGATTGTTTTCACCGCCTGGGCCGGACAGTCCCCGCAGGACATCGAAGACCAGGTCACATATCCGCTGACCACCGAGCTTTTGGGCATCCCCGGGGTAAAAACGATCCGCAGCAACTCCATGTTCGGGTTTTCCTCCATCAATATCATTTTTGAAGACGATATTGAATTCTACTGGAGCCGGGCCCGGATATTGGAAAAACTCAACGCCCTTCCCGGCGGTCTCCTGCCGGAGGGCGTGCAGCCGGCGCTGGGACCGGATGCCACGGCTTTGGGGCAGATTTTCTGGTACACACTGGAAGGCAGGGACCCCGAGGGAAACCCCACCGGCGGCTGGGACCCCCAGGAGCTGCGATCGATTCAGGATTTTCAGGTTCGTTACGCCCTTGCATCGGTGAAGGGGGTTGCAGAGGTTGCAAGCATCGGTGGTTTTGTCAAAGAATACCAGGTGGACATAGACCCTGATGCCATGATCGAGGCCGGGGTATCGGTCATGCAGATCGCAAACGCGGTGCGAAAAAGCAACCGGGACGTGGGTGCACGTACCATCGAGATGAATCGTGCCGAATACGTGGTCCGGGGGCTTGGATACATTACAAGCGTTGAAGATATCGAAGAAAGCGTCGTGGCCGTCGCTGATAACATTCCTGTTCGCATCCGGGATGTGGCGCACGTCGGCATGGGACCAGCGCAGCGGCGCGGGGCACTGGACAAGGCCGGTGCAGAGGCTGTCGGCGGTGTCGTGGTGGCACGCTTCGGCGAAAACCCCCTCGAGGTAATCGGCCATGTAAAGGCGGAAATCGAAAACATCGCCACCGGTCTGCCATATAAGGAACTTGCCGACGGAACCCGTACGCAGGTAACCATCGTCCCTTTTTATGATCGAAGCGGGCTCATCTACGAAACCCTGGGCACCCTGGAGGAGGCGCTGACCCTTCAGATAATGATCACCATCCTCGTCATTATCATCATGGTGATGCATCTGCGGGCTTCCGCCCTTATTTCGGGGCTTTTGCCCCTGGCCGTGCTTATGAGCTTTATTATGATGCGAACCATCGGGGTGGATGCAAACGTGGTGGCGCTTGCAGGCATCGCCATTTCCATCGGCACGGTGGTGGACATGGGCATCATCCTCACCGAAAACATGCTGCGGCACTTAAATGATGCACCCCCGAAAGAAAGCCGCCTGGAAGTCATCTACCGGGCTTCATCGGAAGTAGCCCCCGCCGTGGTAACCGCGCTTATGACCACCATTGTCAGCTTTCTGCCGATCTTTCTGCTCCAGGCGCAGGAAGGACGGATGTTCGGCCCCCTTGCATTTACCAAGACATTTATCCTGATTTCAGCGCTGATCATTGTACTGACGCTGATTCCCGCGTTTGCCCACTGGCTGTTCACACGGACCATCACAAAAATGAGCCGGCATCTGTTCTGGAATTTTCTCCTTGCCGCAGCAGGCGCGTATACTGCCGTCTTCTTCATGGCCTGGGCCGGACTTGTGCTCATTTTTCTGGCCGCAAGCAATCTTGCGGCAGCGTGGTCGGCTCGGTACAAACCCTGGTCGATCTATGTAAATAATATTGTGGTGCTGCTATCCGTCGGCTGGTTGCTGGCCGGGAGCTGGCTTCCCCTTGGCCCCGCAAATCCGGTCAGCGTAAGCCTTGTTTTCATCCTGCTGACCGTCGGAATCCTTTTTTTTCTGTTCACGGTGTTCATGTTTTTTTATTCCCGAATACTTGCGTCAATCATGCGGCACCGGAAAAAATACCTGGCAATTCCGGTTGTTCTTTTTATTTCCGGCATAACCGTATGGCAGGGGTATGACACGATTTTTCGGTTCATGGCCAACGCAGGACGCGCTGTTGGAATCGATGTTACGGATACCCGCTTCTGGAACGCAATGGAAGCGAACTTCCCGGGATTTTCCGCAGAATTCATGCCGACCCTGGACGAGGGATCCTTTCTGCTGATGCCAACGACCATGCCCCATGCCGGCATGGAAGAAACCCTTGAAATGATGCGAGATATGGATATGCGCATCGCTTCCATACCCGAAATTAAAACCGTGGTCGGAAAAATCGGACGGGTGGAATCCGCCCTTGACCCGGCCCCGCTTTCCATGTTCGAAAACGTGATCACATACACGCAGGAATACAAGACGGATGACAGGGGAAGACGCATCCGCTTCCGGATGGAAGACGACGGAACCTTTGCAAGAGACGGTGACGGCGCACTTATTCCGGATCTCCGGGGGCGTTATTTCCGGCAATGGCGGGACGACATCCAATCGGCCGACGACATCTGGCAGGAAATTGTAAACGCATCGAATTTACCGGGGGTAACATCCGCCCCAAAGCTGCAGCCCATAGAAACCCGCTTGATCATGCTGCAGACCGGGATGCGGGCCAACATGGGGATACGCATCAGCGGCCCTGATCTTGACACCATTGACGGTTTTGCCATCGACCTCGAAGAACATGTCCGCAGCGCCCCCGGCGTCCGGCCGGCATCGGTTTTCGCCGACCGGGTGGTGGGGAAACCCTACCTGGAAATCGATATCGACCGGAAAGCCATTGCCCGCCACGGACTTTCCGTTTCCGACGTCCAGGAGGTCATTGCGACCGCCATTGGCGGCCAGGTGCTTACAATGACCGTTGAACAGCGGGAACGATACCCTGTGAGAGTCCGCTATGCGCGCGAATTTCGTGACACGCCGGAAAAAATGACGCGAATACTGCTCGACACACCGGACGGCAGCCGCATACCGATCGGGCAGATCGCCGAGGTCCGGTTTGAAACCGGCCCCATGAATATCAGAAGTGAAAACACCTTCCTGACCGCTTACGTCACCTTCGACCACATAGGCGGAGGGACGGCCATTGATACCGTCCACCAGGTCCGGGCGCACCTGGACCGGCAGATTGAAGCGGGAAACCTGGTGCTGCCGGAAGGGATCAGCTATGTGTTCGAAGGTGCGTTTCAGCACCACAAAAGGGCGTCGGAACGCCTTTTGGTTATCGTGCCGATCACCCTTCTTATTATTTTCCTGTTGATTTATTTTCAGTTCCGGTCAGCCGCCGTGTCGCTGATCATATTTTCGGGAATCGCCGTGGCATGGTCCGGTGGATTTGTCATGCTTTGGCTTTACGGCCAGCAATGGTTCATGGATGTCAGTGTCCTGGGCGTCAATCTCCGGGAGCTTTTTCATATAGGCCCCGTAAACATGAGCGTGGCCGTCTGGGTGGGATTCCTGGCGCTTTTCGGTATCGCCGTCGACGACGGCGTTGTCCAGGCGACCTACCTTGAACAGAAATTTGCCGAGATAACGCCGGACAACGTCCAGAAAATACGTGAAACCGCAATCAAGGCGGGCATACGCAGGGTCCGCCCCTGCCTGATGACCACCGGGACAACGCTTCTGGCTTTGCTGCCGATTATGACCTCGCCGGGAAAAGGATCGGAAATCATGCTTCCCATGGCCATTCCCATATTCGGCGGGATGCTTATTCAGACGATGAATCTTCTGCTGGTACCGACGCTCTACGCCATTGTCAAAGAAAGAAGCGTCAATCGGCCGGATGGCACAAAAAACAGCCGTAGGGAGTAGAAATCGAGGCATCATGAATAAGACCAACCGCACATTTACCAAAAGAATGACCAGACGGCGAAAGGCTTTTATCGCAGCTGTACGCGGCGTTTTCGCAGAAACCTTCACCTTTCTCCTTGTTTCAACACTCGTCCTTTTTACAGGCGAACCGGGCGGCGCACAAGAGATTCATAACGGCACGCGGCCGCAGGCGCTTTCCATCGTTGACGCATACCTGCGCATAGCGGCGGAAAACAACCCGGAACTCAAAAGCATCGAGCACGCCCTTCAGGCAAGGCGGGAAAGGATTCCCCAGGCCGGCGCCCTGCCGGATCCGGAAATCAACATCGGCTATTTCATCAACCCGGATGATCCAGACACCTTTTTGGGAAGATTTTCCGTATCGGCCATGCAGATGTTCCCATGGTACAACACAAGACAAACCCGTCAGGACGAGCAAAGCGCCCTTGCGGAAGAACAGTTTTACCTGCTTGAAAATCGAAGAAATATGCTTTTCGCCGAAATCCAGACGGCATGGTTCGATTACACGGCACTTGAACTGACCATCGAGATTATCCGGGAAAACCGGGATATCGTTGCAGACCTGTCATCGATCGTGCAAATCCGGTATGAAACCGCCCGTGCAGGTACGGCGGACCTGTTGCGGATACAGATGGAAGACCGGCGGTTGAAAACACGCATTGAAAACCAGGAGGACAGGAAGCATGCCATCCGGGCCAGGTTCAATGAATTGACGAACCGGCATCCGGCCGCAGCAATTGAAACCCCAAAAGATCTTCCCCCCCGGCATCCTGCATGGCCGGAAACGGAACTCGCAGCACTTGTCAGGCAGAGAAATCCGGAACTGGAAGCGCTTGGTGCGCGTGAAAAAGCCGCGGGCCACCGCGCGGCGCTGGCGCGCCTGGAAGGGCTGCCGGATATCGGCATCGGCCTTGAAGTCATGGGGCGCGATTTTACTTCCATGGCCATGATGCCGAATATGAACGAAGGATACGTCGGCATGATGTCCATAAAAGTTCCCCTTTACCGGAGCAGCTATGACGCAAAAATCAGACAGGCCCTCCAGGAAAGGCATGCGGTCGCCCAAAGCAAAGCGCAAGCAGCAAACCGGCTTTCCCGGCAAACGGAAGAAGCACTTGTCAACTGGCGTCAATCCGAACGGGAACTCAGGCTGCTGGACGAAGAACTGATCCCTCGCGCGCAGCAGGCCCTTTCCGTATTGCGGGAGGAATACGGCGCGGGAAACGTCGGATTTGATGCGGTACTGCAAATGCACAGAGAGCTGCTCGACCTGTCCATAGAGCGGGTGGCGGTTCTGGCCGAACAGAACAAGGCAGCCGTGCAGATCGAATACCTCTATGCCGCTGGAATGCCTTCGGAAGAGGGAACCCCGGGGAAAAACACACACTGAATTCCCCGAAGGGAAAGACAGCATAACCATTAACAAGAGAGTAGGAAAATGAAAAAAATCATCCGCATAAAACAATTCTCGGGCGGCATCGCCCTGGTGCTTGCCGGTCTTCTTGCCGGCTACGTCGTCTTTTCAAACGGCCATGACCCTTCCCCAACGGATATCCATGATCACGCGGAAACCGCAGAAGAAGCAGAAATCGAGTACTGGACCTGCTCTATGCATCCGCAGATACGGGAGGATCAACCCGGCTCCTGTCCCATATGCGCAATGGCGCTGATTCCCGTGTATAAAGAGGACCGGGAAGCGGATGAATATTCCATGGCCATGTCCGAAGCGGCGATGAAGCTGGCCCGGATTCAAACCTCCCCCGTGGTAAGAGATGTTCCGGAGAAAAATATCCGGCTCCCGGGGCGCATCAAGGTCGATGAGCGGCGCATCACCAACGTGACCGCCCATTTCCCCGGGCGGATACGGACACTCCACGTTGATTTTACAGGCGCGCCCATTCGAAAGGGAGCGTCCATGGCCACCATATATTCCCCTGAACTGGTCAGCACCCAGCGGGAGCTGATCGAAGCATTGCGCCGAAAGGATCAGTTTCCGGGCCTTGTGGAATCGGCCCGGCAAAAGCTGCGCCAATGGGAATTGAGTGAACAACAGATCCGCGGGATTGAACAGCGCGGGGTGGTACAGACCGATATCGACATCCTTTCCCCGGTGGATGGTTTTGTCCTGGCCCGAAACGTATCCAGGGAGCAGCACGTGGAGGAAGGGACCATTCTTTTTGAAGTGGCGGACCTGGCATATGTATGGGCTGTTTTTGAAGCCTACGAGCAAGACATTGAATGGATCGAAGCGGGAGATACGGTAACCTTTCAGATGCGCTCGCAGCCCGGAACGATTACTTCCGCGACAATCGACTACATCGATCCTGTAATAAACCCCAAAAGCCGAACCATACGCATGCGTGCAGATAT
>JAABUA010000097.1 GCA_011389515.1 Desulfobacteraceae bacterium | reverse complement strand
CACCGTCGGTGTTTTTCCTATCGTATGGGTGCCTTAACTGGGTGTTCATAGCAAGACACAGCGTCGGTTTCTTTTGTAGGGGCACCCCTTGCGGGTGCCCTGATTGCGGGCACCCGCAAGGGGTGCCCCTACGGGGTGTAGCGCAGCACCAGTGTTTTTCCTCGTAGGAAGGAAGAAGTCATGTTCTGTGGATTTGAAAAAGCCGATTTCGATTTCGATTTCGATTTCGAAAAAACAAAATCCGAATCTTGAGATGGGTTCTACTGCAAAAGGTTTTAAACACCCATGTGCATTGCCATACCCGCAAAAATCATTGACATCGACAAGGATAAAAACGAAGCCGTCGTGGACGTGGAAGGCGTGCGCCGAAAAGCCGGTCTTGCCCTGGTTGCAGACGCGCGCGTCGGCGATTACGTGATCCTGCACGCCGGTTATGCCATTTCCGTCATTGACGAGGCCGATGCGACCGAATCGATCGCCATCCTTAGGGAAGTACTCTGATAACTTTGCAAGTCCCCCCTTAATTTATGCCACTTTAAGCTGAAGCTTTTTACCAAGGGCATTTGCGTATTTTCCTAAAGTGGAAAGCTTGATATCCTCCGCATGATTTTCAATTCTTGAAATAGCTGATTTTTTGGTATTCAGTTTTGTTGCCAACTCTTCCTGTGTAAGGCCGGCCTCTTCTCGCGCCTGCTTCAAAACAGCGCCGATTTTAAACTGCTCGTATCCGGAGTCAAACCCACTCGCAAATGCTTTATCCCGTATTTTGCGATTTTTAATGTACTCATGAAGTTCGCTCATCTGTTTTTCATTCTCCTTATATATTCCTTCTTTCTTTCTTCAGCAATTTTTATAGCCTGCCTGGGTGTTTTTTGCGTTTTCTTTTGAAATGCATGCGTCAGGACAACAACATTGTGACCATCATAAAATCCAAGCAACCGAAAAATATTGGATCCTGACGTAACCCTGATTTCCCACAGATCATCCGTATTGACCATTTTTTTAAAATATTGGATTGGAACCTTTTCCAATTCCTCAATCAGTTTCAAGGTCCAGGTAACTTTTTGCGCCTGCCGTGCAGACAGGCTGTCAAGGAAGTCGACAATCGGATTTTGACCTGAAGATGTTTTGTAAAATCGGATTTCTCGCATAACAAACATAAGTTAACATGCATGTTAACTTTGTCAAGAATGAAAATCTTCTTTGCCCATAAAAGCCTTGATTGAAAATCGCTTATAAATGTATAGCCGCAAACCCCTTGGAGACGGCATGGGCAAGGGCCTTCAGATTGTAAGGCTTGCGCAGAAAGCCCTGGGGCAGATGGTCGCTGGCCCCCTCCATGACCCGGGCTTCGTCAAAGCCGCTTGACAATATAACATAGATGTCCGGAGATATGCTGCGCAGGGAGGCAATCGTTTCCCATCCGTTCATGCCGGGCATGGCGAAATCCGTTATCACGCACTGAATATCATTTTTGTGCCGCGAAAACATCTCCACGGCCTCCTCCCCGCACGAAGCGGCCATCACCCGGTAGCCCGTCTGCTCCAGAAAATCGGCGATCAGGTTCCGCACGAATTCCTCGTCTTCCACCACCAGGACCATACTGCCTTTCGCCACAGGCTGCTGCCGCAGGGCCGATTCTTCAGAGGCCTGGATTTCTTCCCTGCTTACAGGGAAAAACACCCGGAAAACGCTCCCTTTTCCCCGCATGCTTTCCACGGCCATGCCGGCGCCATGGGCGCTTGCAATGCCTAAAGCCACCGGCAGCCCCAGGCCGCGGCCGGGAAAATGGGTCGAGAAAAACGGGTCAAAAATATTTTCCATGTCCTTTTCCGCAATCCCCTTTCCCTGGTCTGAAACCGACAGGCAGGCATGGGGGGCGTCCACAGGCCGCCAGTTCACGGGGAAGCGGTGCAAATCGGCTATGTCCCCGGAAGAAACCGTTTTAACCGCCAGATGAATCTTTCCCGGTCGCCCGGCCATGGCTTCTTTGGCATTGGCAAGAAGCTGGGACACGAGCTGCTCCAGAAGCGGTGCATTTCCCATTATTACCGGTCCCGGCGAGGAACACGAGGCTTCAAAAACAATATGTTCCGGCATGTCCGCCTTGAACAGTGGAAGATTCATGCGGCAGAAGTCGGCAAGATCCATGGCCGCCTTTTCTCCCTCGGTCTGGCCGGTGTACGTGAGCATCAAGCGGCTCACTTTCGCCGCTTTTTGGGCCGACTCGATTGCCGCACTGATGGTCCTGGCGGTTTTTTCCTCATCCGGCAGGTATATCTGCGCCATTTCCAGATTACCCAGCACCGCATGAAGATGGTTGTTGAACTGGTGGGCGATCGCCCCGGCCATTCGGACCAGGCTTTCTGATTTTTTCAGCCGGCGGTTTCGGATCTCGCTTTGTTGCAGCGCCTCTTTTGCGCGCACCAGGGCCAGATGCGTTTCGATCCGGGCCAGGACCTCGGCTTCCTGGAAAGGCTTTGTGATGTAATCCACCCCGCCCATGGCAAACGCCTTGAGCTTTTCTTCCAGTTCATCAAGGGCGCTGATGAAAATCACGGGGATATCCCGGGTGTACTCATCCGCTTTTAACTGCCGGCATACATTGAACCCGTCTGTTTCGGGCATCATGATGTCCAAAAGAACCATGTCCGGCGGTTTGGCCGAAATGGCGTTTAATGCCATCCTGCCGCTGCTCACGGGCCTGGGCGCATACCCCTTGTTTTTCAGGATGCCCGAGAGAACCCGCAGATTGTCCGTATTGTCGTCCACCACAACAATATCGGGCGCTGCATCCGCCTCCTGTCCACTTGCCCCAACACCATAAGCCATACCCACCGCCTTTTCTTAAAAACCTATCTCAAGGCAAAAGACCGATTTCGATTTCGAAAAAACAAAATTGAGATGGGTTCTATTCTTCTCCCCCGCCCACCGTCCACCGCCTACCGCCCCTTCTCCATCAACTCCAGAATCTTATCATAGGCAAAATTGTCCGCAAGGCTCGAAAACACCGCTGCCAGCTGGGGGTCATGCCGCCGCATCTCTTCGATCAGCTCATGCAGTCTGTCCATTTCAGCCCGTACCGCCGCCTGCGCCATCTTCTCCAGGATGTCCGCCGGCACTTGCGGCAAGCGCTCCATCAGGGAACCGCCGGAATCAATAAAGACATGGGCGGCCTCTGGAAAATCCAAAAAGTTCGGCGTAACGGACTTATTTCTCTTTTCGGTTTCAGATACAGGCGCAATGAACACTGGGCCTGCAAAGGGGATCATGAACCAGAACGTACTCCCCTTTTTCGGCTCGCTTTCAACCCCCATGGTGCCGCCCATCATGGAAACAAATTTCCTGCATATGGCCAGACCCAGCCCGGTGCCATGGTGTCTGGACTGGTGCTGCAGGGACGGATGCTCATCCGCCTGTACAAAGGATTCAAAAATGGATGAAAGCTGACTTTTTTCAATACCGCAGCCGGTATCCCTTACGGAAAAACAGATCGCCGGCCGTTCCCCGCCGGGGAGGGAGGCAAGAATCCTATTGTACGCATACACATCGATGCTTCCGGTATCCGTAAATTTCAGGGCATTTTGAATCAGGTTGATCATGACCTGCCTGAGCTTTCTCCCGTCCGCAGTAAAGCGTCCGGGAACTTCCGGCGCCGTCGTAAAAGAAATGGAAAGCCCCCTGGATTCGGCCCTCGGGGCAAACATTTCCGCCATTTCCGTCATGAACCCCGCCACATCCACGTTCTGCAGGACGACCTGCTCCTTGCCCGCTTCGATCTTCGACATGGTCAACACATCATTGATCAGGGAAAGCAGGTGCTCCGCGTTGCGGCTGATACTCAAAAGCCTGTTTTTCTGCTCCAGACCGAGATGGCCGCTTTTCAGCAGCAGACCTGAAAATCCGATAATGGCATTAAGAGGGGTTTTGAGCTCATGACTCATGTGCGCCAGAAACTGGCTTTTGGCCCTGTCAGCAGTTTCCGCGAACTCCTTGGCGCCATAGAGTTCTTTGATCCGTTTTTCAAGCTCCCCGTGAATGGTTTGCAAATTGTCTGCGGTGTGGTTGATGGCCGCTGAAATCCGGCTGAATTCATCCTGGCCTTGTACAGCAATTGTTTCCGGAAATCCGCCTTTTCCGATAACGTCAAGGGAAGAAAGCCAGTTTTTCAAATGGTGGTTCAGATTGGCCAGGAAAGCGGACAGAATGGCAATAACGGCAATGGTGATCAAAAAGCTCACAAAAACGATCTGAATCACCGTGCTTTCCATCTGATCATTTATCGCCTGCTTCACCATGGCAATCATAGTTGACAGCTTGGCTTCGAATTCAGTATCCAGGTACAGCGATGCCTTGTCCACGCTTTTTCTCGCCTTCAGCGTAGGGTACTCCCGCCGGTCAAAATACTGGTACACAAGGCCGTCCCTGGATGGATTGTCCGCATCCAACAGATCGGCAACCTGCACGTCCAAAGTGTCCAACTGCTCCCTGGTTGCATGCCAGAAAGCGATCATGGCCTGTATCATGGCCTGCTGCGCCTCTGTCTGAAGCAGCTTTTGAAGATCGGAAGACGAATCCAGAAGGCCCAGCCGGGAATCGAAAATGGCATAATATTCCCGCCACTGCAAAAAAGCGTCGTCAAGGGTGTCGGTGTAGAGAAGCGCTGAGGTCAGGCGCTGGAAATTGGCAAAGGCGTATAGGGTCTGGTTGCAGGTCTCTTCCACTTTCTTCAGGTGATTGACCTTGTAAAAAAGATACCCGGAAAGCCCTGCAATACCCACCAGGCCAGAAATAACCACCATGAAAATGATCAGAAAACGGGTTTTTACTTTCACGCGGCCGTTTATTCCCCCTTTTCCTGCCCGTCCCAATACTGCCTGGCTGCGGCTGTCAATTCATCCATCACCTGATTCTTATTTCCCGGATGGAGGATAAAAGCGGACAAAGACCTTATGGCCGCATCCACGATAGGCGAGGGCGTTGCCTCCCAGTACCGGTTGACAATCCGGGTGTTCTCCTCCTTCATGACATAAAAGAGGTCTTTCCGCACAGGGGTCAAATAATCGGGATCAATGCGATTGCTGGCCGGAAAAGCGCCGAATGCTTCGGAAAAATGGCTGCTGCCGGCAGGCCCCAACCACCAGTCCATGATCCTTTCCGCCTCTTTCTGGTGCAGGGCATTTTTTGCCGTTAACACCGGCCCGGACTCCATCATGATGGTTTTATCCGCAGAGGGGTTATGGGGCGGGAGGATGAACAATCCAATGGTATCCACATCCACCCCCTGGTCGATCAGCACGGTCTGATAGTACCACGCGCCGCAAAGCACCATGCCGAAACGCTCATTGTTCCAGAGATACCCCGCATTGGTGAACATATTGGCCGACGGAGACGAAAAATACCCCTTTTGAATCATGTCCCCGTAAACATCGAGTGCCTTTTTGACCGCCGGATCTGAATAGGACGCCTCCCCTTCGCACAGCCGCACATAAAAATCCGGGTCCTGCCCGATAATCATCTGGGCAAACCATATGATGCTATACCAATCCGCCTGAAAAGAGGCCAGAACCGGATCGATGCCTTCGGCTTTCAACACCTCGCAGGCGTGTATGAACTCGTCCCACGTTTCAGGCGCCTTGATCCCCAGCCGGTCAAAGAGCGGTTTGTTGTACCAGACCGGCCAGTATTCAACACTGTAGGGGATGCCGTACACTTTTCCGTCCAGCGTGTACGCATCGCGGATTCCCTGCGGATAATCGTCTTTATACCGGTCCCACAAATGGGTCAGGTCATTCACAAGACCTTTTTCCACCAGCTCCCGCATCCGCCAGGTCGACCACCAGGTAAACAGGGCCGGGGCTTCCCTGGTGGGCAGGACCGCCTTCATCCGGTTGATAAACAGATCGGTGGAAGGAGAAGCCTCCGGCACAAACCCCACCCCGGTTTCCCGGGCGGCCTTTTCCCCCTGGCGTTCAAAAACGCGCTGAAAGCTGGGGATGTTTCCCTTGTCGTGGGCGAGCACGATTTCACCGGCATTCCGGCCGCCGTCATCCCCCGGTGAAAAAAAAACCCGGTAAAACAAAATCGGCACGACCAAAAGAACCAGCGCTGCAGCAATCAGAACGGTTTTCCTGTGCATGCGTTGCCCCTCAAAGCAGATTGTCATCATTCGAAATTTACCAGTCTGCCATGATTACTACCGGTTGTCCAATGTTTTAGGAGCAATTCCCATTGAACTCACAGGAAAAAAATATACCCCCTGATTAATACGTTTTTTCGAAATCGAAATCGGCTTTTTCAAATCCACAGAACACGACATCGTCTTTTGAAACACCAAGCTTTTCGTGTCCGGTTATCAAACCAGCAATACGATGATCCCATAATTTGTTGAAGGCAAGATCTCGCATTTTGGCATTACCCACCCCGGCAGGGGTGGCGTCGTATAGCCGGTGGTTTTAACCACCGGTATGGTAGGGCCCTTATTACCGGAGTCCTGAAGGGACGACATATATTCAATGCCGTCCCTTCAGGACTCTGGTCCAGGTACCTTTTCGTGCCAGCCTGGTAGACAGGCTGTCAAGGCACTGCTTCCATTCATGGGATCCACATAGATTTTCCGCGGGGAAGGAGCCTTACTGATGGTTACCGCCGTAAGAGAGGTCGAAAACAACTTTCAAGGCATCGTCAATTTTTCCCATGATGCCGTATTCCAGTTCACCGCGCACTTTGACGAATCGGGCACGGTGGTCAATAGGACGTGTCTGCAGGCAATCCGCCACTGTTCTTTTTGTTAATCCGTTATTTGCGGATGGAACGATTTCAACATTCGTGATGATGCCGGCTTTTCTCACACTCCATGCCGTCAATGGCACCACTTGGATTACCGGGACGCGCTCATTATACGTGTCGTTTGTGACAATCACGCAAGGCCGGACCTTTCCCGTTTCCGAACCCTTGGTTGGATCAAGGTTGACATCGATGACCATCCCCCGCTGTAACGCGCTCATGTCGGCCACTCTGACAATGCTGCATCCGTCCAGTCCTGCGTTTCATTGTCTTCTTCATAGACCTCGGCATATAAATCAGCTGACTCCCGCAAACGCTGGCTGGCCAACTCGGAAGCCAAACGATCCAGGGCGGTACGGACGACATCGCTTTTATCTTTAAATCCTAAACGCTTGCATTGTTCAATAAATTGAATGTGCGATTCTGTAAGGCTGAATTTGGCCTGTATCATGGGCACCTCCAAACATCTCTTTATTTGACCCTATTTCAGGTACCAAAAGTAGGGCCTTATTAATAAAAAATCAAGGGATTTTTTTAAGGACGATGAACAGGGATTATCAAACCAGCAATACGATGATCCCATAATTTGTTGAAAGCAGGATCTCGCATATAGACCTCGCATATTGGCATTACCCACCCCGGCAGGGGTGACGGCGTATAGCCGGTGGTTTTAACCACTGATTAAATATGAGTCCACAATT
>JAABUA010000096.1 GCA_011389515.1 Desulfobacteraceae bacterium | reverse complement strand
GGCGTCTGGACAGGCGTTACCCGGTCCACGGCACTGTCAAAGCGGGTGGTGATCAGCGGGCGGTGATGTCTGTGCGCCGGCAGACGGACATCAAACATCCTGAGATGCAGGCGCCTTTCAGCAATTCGCCGGATCTCGTAGTCGATTTCGTAATCCGCCGGATAGCTCGTTCCGATAATAACCGATGATTTGCCGTCTTCATCCGCAGAAAAATCGATCTGCCGTATGATCGCGGCGTTTCCGGTCCCTCTCTCACCGGCAGGCGCAGCAGTCTGCGTCCGAAGGGTTCTCTCAGCGGACATTTCCGATGCTTCCGGGGTCCGCACAGGCGACGACGCCTTTGCAGGTGCGCCTTCCTTGTTGATGAAAATGGTGAGCTGGGATTCGGTCTTCTGGACCTCATATTCAAAATCAACAGCCAGGTCGATTTCAATGCGCACATTGCTGCCGTCGGCCGAAGGGGTCGTTTTTACGGCCTTTACGACATCGCTGCGGGGGGTCATCTCCTGTTCAATATCCGCAAGACGCGTTTCAGGAAAATAAAAGATGATGCCCAGGGGGTCTGTTTGTTTCACCGAAGAATACTCCAACTCCCCGGTCGCCCGGATAACAACCTGCTCTGTATCGGAAACGCTTTCCACGGCAATGCCGGTAATGGTCCTTATCCCGGGATCCTCATCGGAAGGTTTCGTTTGAAGCGAGGCGCAGCCGGCGAAAACCACGAGAATGCAGACGATCAATAAATATCGTCCGATACGTTTGGCTGTCTTCACTTGACGATCATGCATGGTCTTTATTCTCCCGCTTGTCTCTGAAGTTGTAGTTCTCTTTCACGTATGGTGGTTTTGCCGAAAACGTCCCTGTGGGGTTCTTCCACGAGCACCTTGTTCGGCAATATCCTGGAAACGCGCCCGCCGTCTTCCCCGATATACGTCCCTTCTCTTATGACATAGCCTTTTCCCCGGGAATCTTCAACCATGGCCATAACCATTTCCCGCGCGTCCGCCATGACAACGGCCGTCAGCTTGAGCTGTCCCAGTGCAATCCGCTCCAAAGGAGTGCGCGGAACCCGGCGAATCGCCTCTTCTTCATCCACTTCCGCCGCTTCGGGCTCCGGACGCCGCAAAAAAGGCGCAAAGGGATCGACGCGGCCCGTCTCATCGTAATACCGGTCTTCCGGGGCAATCGCGAACATCACTTCCCCCAGGGCATCGTCATCCGGCAAAAAAACGAGTTCTTCCTCTGCAGCGGGATCTGCGTCGTCTGAGGTATCTGCTGCATCTGCGGCGTCTGCGGCGTCTACCGCGGAATCGTCCGGTTCGGCATCCGGTGGTTCAGAATCCAGGTCGGCAGAATCCACTCGTGGCTCAATGGGTTCCGCGGGTGACGTATCCGGTGACGTATCCGGTGACGTATCCGGGCGAACGATCTTGATCCGCTCGCTTATGTGAATTACCGTCCGGCCCTCTTCGCCTTCCTGGACGTTCGCCGAAACGGTCTCCCAGGTGGAAAAGTGAGCTGTCAGAAAGAAGCCGGACACCAGAAGCGTCCTTAATAGTAAACGATTCAATTTAGTCATGAGAATATCTTTTTTTTACGATATTATTACTTCTAGGACTGATCCCCCTGATCGCCGATAAACCTGTAGGTGATCGCCGTGCACGTTATTCTCAGCAAATCCCCGGATTGCTGGGTGGAGCAGTTGTCAATATTGACGATCCGCGACAAATGGGCCACCCGGTCGAAAAAATTGCCAAGCTGGTGGTAGCCGCCCGAAAGCTCCATCCGGATGGGGATTTCTGCATAAAAATCCTTTAGGACTTCGGATTGGGGCTGGAACAGCAGAAAACTCAACCCTGCTTCACCGCCGGCCTGTGAAATGCTTGTGAGAAGCGAAGGAATTTCCTCCGTGCTGGGAAGTTCCTGGGCAATGATTGCGAACTGGGCTTTGGCGTCTTCCATTTTCTGCTGGTACAGATCGTATTCCGCAGCGCTCCGTTTTGTCCGCTCCAGTTTCTGCTCGGCTGCGGTGATGTCGTTTCTCAGGGTCGACATCCGTTCGATCTTGGGCTTGTAGAGAAAATAACCGAACGCCGAAACCAGCACCACCACAGTGGCAACACATATCAATATCCGGTAGAGCTTGGTAAGACCGGCTATTTTCTGAAAAAGCGGCTCTATAGCGCTTGTGGCTGACATGTTTTTTTTCATAGGTTTCCGCCTTGCTGCTTCCTGTTTAATTGCCTTCGGCAACCTGGCACGTTATTTGAAAATTTTTCATATCCACACCCTGAACCACCTGCTGCACGGACCGCGAAAGCCGTACACTGCTGAACCGTTCTGAACGCTCGAGTCGCCGCATGAATACCGCAATGGTTTCATTGTCCATGGACAGGCCCTCCATGCTGACCTGGGTCCTTGAAAAGGACATCCGCGACAGCTGCATACGCCCCGGAACGACTATCTCCGTGAGTTCCGCAAGAAGCTCGGGGGGATTTTTCCGATACGATTTCAAGCGGTTTACGACATCGATTTTCTGGTTGAGCTCTTCGAGCTCCTTTTTAAACGCCTCGACCTGCCGGGCCCTTTCTTCATAGACCTTGATTTCGGCATTCAGTCCGTCAAGACGGGTCTCGAGTTTTTCGACTTGTCCTGCAAGATATCCGTTGGCTATGACCAGGACAATCACCAGGAGAACGATTGAGAGCAGAAAAACGGACACCTGGCGGCGGATATTTTCCTTGCTTCGGGCAGCTCTGAAAGGCAGTAAATTTATACGTATCATTTGTCATCCACTCTTCTGACGGCAAGTCCCATGGCAATTGCGGCCTGAGGTGCAATATTGTCGAGAAAGGCGCTGTCAAGGTTGTATTTCCCTGTGTCGAACACCTGGAACGGATTGATGGTCGTCACTTCCGCCGAGGTCTGTATCGCCAGCGACTCCCTGAATTCCTTGATATTGGCCCCCCCGCCGCTCAAAACGATCTGCTTGATCGTGTCGTCCGGGTTGGTCGAGTAGAAAAAGTCCAGCGCCCGGCGTATTTCATTGCACCAGTCCGATACAACCGACGATTCAATCTGTTTCAAATCATCGGCGGAAATCTTGTCCGGATTGCTGCTTAATTTTAAACCCTCGGCTTCCGCCATGCTGCAGTTAAGCATCTGCGCTATCTTGCGGTTAACCTGGTTGCACCCCAGCGAAACATCGCGCATGAATACGGATACGTGGTCCTTTAGAATGTTGAGCGACGTCTTGCCTGCGCCGATATCGATCAAAGCGACATTTTGATCGACATCCGCGTAGTTGATGTCATAGATATTCTGAAGGGCGAATGCGTCGATGTCGATGATGTGGAGATGAAGGCCGGCCATATCGATGACATTGACATAATCGTTGATCATGTCTTTCTTGGCGGCCACCAGAAGGACGTTCATCTGGTTGGGATTGTGCTCGGTTTCGCCCAGGATGTGAAAATCCAGGTTGACATCAGCGATGTCAAACGGGATATACTGCTCCGCCTCGAAATTGATGGATTCGTAAAGCTGCTCCTCGGGCATGTTCTGGACGACGATGTTCTTGACGATCACCGAGTACCCGCCGATGGAGATGGCGACGTTGGACTGCTTGATGTTGTAGAGTCCGAAAAGTTCCCGTATGGTGTCTGCAACCATTTGCGGGTCCTTGACTACGCCCTCCTCGATGGCGCCGGGTGCCAGGTCAATCGAACCGAACGATTTCAGCGCCCAGCCGCCCTTTGCCTCCACCGCCTCGGCGGCCTTGATGGTCCTGGAACCGATATCCAACCCCACCAGTTTGGTTTTGGGTCCGAAGATCATATTATTCCCGTCTTTGACATTACTGAAAAGTTACCGGCCATTTTATACAACATGCGATTCGTATGCCAAATAATGAGGCATACTATAAAATTGTGCGGTGCGATCAATCAAAACTTCAGTGAATACTGTTTTGGAAAGAAAATCATAGACAGCAATACCAGGAAAGGATTTTATAAGCAAAGTATCACCTGAATTCTGGGTTTTTGCCTTTTTTTCAAATCACCGCCATATTTACCTTAAATCGTTGTAATGTCAAGAAAAATAATTGCGATTTTTAAAAGCATACCTTATATCGTGTTTTTTTTGGAAAAAACACACTACATAAAGCGCCGCAGCCAACCATCCGGAAGCATATCTACGGCAAAACTACTTTTTACGATTTTTTCATACTTACATTACTATAACCCATCTCTCCATTGTCTTTCGGCCCGATCTTTATAATCGAGATCGAAAAAAAATATCCTGGCACGAAAAAAGCTGCGCCTTACTGTATATTAAATCATACAAACGTGTAGAAAAACATTCGGGGGCGTTCTCCTTTCCTTTTTTGACACCCTTGATTCGGCGTGATATGTATGCCAGAAAACCTTGACGACTTCGCAAAAAGTCCAATATCTGCGTTGCGAGTAATCCTTTAAGAATCTCACGTACGGCTGTACGCTCAATTCTTAAAAAATTGCACGCGCCTTGATCTTTAACTTTCTTCAAAGCCGTCTGATCGCGACTTTTTACGAATTTATCAACCTTTGCCATCCCAAAAAGGCGCAATGCCATGTCAAAAGAGCCAAAAATCCCCTTTAACCGCCCCTTTATCGCGGGCAAAGAGATGGACTACATTGCCCGGGCGGTGAATGAAAACCGGCGGATATCGGGTGACGGACCGTTTACCCAAAAATGCCAGACGTGGCTGGAGGAGACCCTGGGGGCGAAAAAAGCCCTTTTGACCCATTCGTGCACGGCGGCGCTGGAAATGTCCGCACTGCTCTGCGATATCGGGCCTGGGGACGAGGTGATCATGCCGTCGTTTACCTTTGTATCTACGGCCAATGCGTTTGTCCTGAGGGGTGGCGTGCCGGTGTTCGTAGATATACGAAAAGATACATTGAACATGGATGAACAGCTCTTGAGAAGGGCGGTGACAGACAAGACCAAAGCAATCGTGCCGGTGCATTATGCGGGGACGCCTTGTGATATGGACACTATCATGGAGATCGCACGGGAGAAAGGGCTGCGGGTCATCGAGGATGCCGCCCAGGGACATTTAAGCACGTTTGGAAACAAGTACCTGGGTACCATCGGGGACCTGGGATGCCTGTCCTTTCACGAGACCAAGAATATCATCAGCGGGGAAGGCGGGGCGCTCTTGATCAATGATCCGGAGCTGGCTGCGCGGGCGGAAATCATCTGGGAAAAGGGGACCAACCGGAAGCGGTTTTTCCGGGGGGAGGTGGACAAGTACACCTGGGTGGATATCGGTTCGAGTTACCTGCCAAGCGACATCGTGGCGGCGTTTTTATATGCGCAGCTGGAAATGGCCGAAAAAATCATCGCCGCAAGACGGCGGCTGTTTGACCTATACATGGACAAACTGGCGGAACTGGCCAACAACGGCAAAGTGCGGCTGCCGGTGATCGGTGAACAGGGAAGCTATAACGGGCATATCATGTATATTATAACAGGCTCCCTGGATGAACGGACGCAGTTGACCGGGTATCTGTGGGAACAGGGAATAAAGGCGGTATTTCATTATGTGCCGCTGCATTCATCGCCCATGGGGGAAAAATGGTGCCGGGTGCACGGGGAGATGGTCCAGACGGACGATGTGAGCGAACGCCTGCTGCGGCTGCCCTTGTATTACGAGATGACGGATAAAGATGTGGTTCAGGTGGTTGATGCAGTGGCGGCGTTTTATGAAAAAAGATAACGCTACGGCAACGGTTCTATGGTGATGCTGCCTGAAATAATTCGTCTTCCGCCTTTCCGGTAAATGGTGCCAAAACCGGGCCCGTCTTCAACTCCCCGGGGTTTGATATTTCGATACACCATGGACGGATTCTGGACAATAACGCCTTCCATGTATAAGGTATTGTTCTCAAATCGCATGCTTCCGCCGGTGATTCCAATGGCGCCCGGTTCGTCTGCGAAAAACCCGTCCCAAAGGACCGGAAGCCCCATTGAAAAAGGCTTGAGATTGTCTTCACCGTTTCCGTTCTGGGGAATTTGTTCGGATACCAGCAACAGAATCATTGCAAAAAGGATCAATGAATTTCGTTTCATGGCTGCCTCGCTATGGGATAATTTTATCTACAAGCTATCTCAAAAAAAAGATTATTTTGAGATAGCTTGTAATATTATAAACAGAATATCAGGCATATCACCAGCAGATTTTTTTAGTACGAATTTACCATGAACGGTGGTATAGATATGACCATTACATGGATTTTCGAAATCGAAATCGCTATCGAAATCGAAAAAAACAGGGCACTTGGACACAAAAAGCGTGATGGTTGTCGTATTTCAAAAAAAAGATGTCGTGTTCTGTGGGTTTGAAAAAACCGATTTCGATTTCGACAAAACGAACAGGAAAACCACTATCAGGGAGGAAAAAATGAACAGATCGCTGATTATTCGATGGATTCTGGCGGGTATGCTGGTTTTGTCGCCGCTTTCGGCTATGGCCGGAGAAGGATGGGAAAAAGCGACGGAAGATGAAGACTTGCAAATCGTTGTGTATACCCGAAACGTTGAGGGCTCTTCGTTCAAAGCGAGCCGGGGCGTGACCACGATTTCGGCATCGCTCGGGGCGATCATCTCCCTGATCTCGGATGTGAATTCGTTTCCGGAGTGGATGCACAACGTAAAACGCTCGCTTCTGGTGGAACAGATCAGCAGCTCGGAGCGCATCACCTATACCGCTCAGAAACTGCCATGGCCGGTGACCGACCGGGATACGGTCGTTTACTCGAAGTTCTCCCAGGATCCGGACACGAAGCAGATTGTTATCCGCTTACATGCCCGCCCGGACGCCTATCCGGAGCAGGATGGCCACGTTCGGGTACCGCAAATGGACGGCATGTGGCAGTTAACCCCTAAAGAGGGAAACCAGGTGGAGGTTATCTATGAGATCCACCCCGATCCCGGCGGACGCATTCCGACACGGGTCGCCAATTCCAGCATCGTGGACACGCCCCTCAATACGCTCCGGGGGATGCACAGGATGATCGAGGATCCAAAATATCGGGATGCCCGTATGGATACGATCCTGGAGCCATAATATTCACTTTAAAAAAGGCGTTATTTCAGTGGAAGCTATTTTTATTGCAAACCAGGCGGTTAAATTGTTTCTGCTTTACCTGATCCAGTATGGCTGCGGGCTGCTGGTCGTGCACAAGTCCATAAAGGTCAATTACACCCGCAAAATTATTCATTTTTGCCTTTTTTTAATTCCCCTTTACCTGGATAAAATCTTTGCCTATGAAAGATCCATTGGATTATTCATGGTGGGATCCGCTATTTCGGTTATTACCTTGATCATATATATTGAACCGTTGCGGAAACGGGTGCCTTTCATCAACATGATGTTTTCAGCATTCGACCGTCCGGAAGACCGTCCACTGACGCTGTTGTGGCTTTCCACCCAGATCGTCGCCGGATACCTGGTGATAATTCCGTTTATAATGCTTTACGCGGCGTACGGGATGATCAGCATGGTGTTGATACCCGTA
>JAABUA010000095.1 GCA_011389515.1 Desulfobacteraceae bacterium | reverse complement strand
GCGGGTGCCCGAAATCAGGGCACCCGCAAGGGGTGCCCCTACGGACCCATATTCTGTGGGAATTAGTAGAGTGTTTTATTGTGCCGGAAAGGCTATCTGATATAGATCCAGGTGCGTCATGGCTGTGTATCGCCATTGAGAAACGATTTATGAGGAATCCGCACGGTAAAGCTGCTGCCTTTGCCGGGAGCGCTTTGGATAAACATGTCACCGCCCATGGCCTTTGTCCGCTCCCGGAGGCTTAAAAGCCCGATGCCCCTTCCGGATTCTGCGGAATCAAGGATTTCCGGGTCAAATCCCCGGCCCTGGTCGCTGACCGTGATTGTCATCTGCCCGCTGGCGTCCGAGAGCTTTACATGGACGCTTTTTACACCGGAATGCTTGGCCGCGTTAAACAACAGCTCTTGAATCGCGCGGAAGAAAAATACCCTTACAGATTCGTCCGTAACATCACTGGAATCAGCCGCCTCGATACGAACGTCGAGGCCGAACTGCTCCTTTGTCCGGGATGCAAGCCATTTCAATGCCTCGTGCAGGCCTGACTGGTAAACCACAACCGGGCTTAGCTCAAGGGACAGGCTGCGGGATTTTTTAATTGATTGGCTGAGCAGCTTGTCGACTTTTGCCAATTCCGGCTGTGCGGAAAAATCATCGCAGCCAACCTGCAGATACAGCTTGGCACTGGCAAGGATCTGCTGGAGATCATCGTGCAGTACCTCGGCGATTCGACGGCGTTCCTTTTCCTCGGCTTCTATGAGTTCCACGGTCAGAAAGCGAAGCTGACGGGCCCGGGCCACCGCAAGCCCGGTGCGCTCCTTTACCGTTTGTTCCAGGTTGTCATTTGCTTCCAGAAGCTGTTTTTCAGCCTGCTTGCGCTTGGTGATGTCGCTTATTACAACGCGGTAGACCGGGGGGTCGCTCTCGTCGGCCGAGAGGCTTGCGTCAAGCCGTACCCATAACGGAGGACTGTTGCCACCTGTCATGCGCAGCTCACACCCCTGCGGTTCACTGTTCTCGAAGAGACGTTTGCGGTGCAGGTAGAATATGTCCTGGTCCTCCCTGAGGATAAACCGAGACATGGGCTGTTGGACCAGCGAGTCCCGCGCCGTTTTGAGCAATTTGGCCGCCGTGAGATTGGCCTCTATTATGATTCCCTTCCGGCTTGTTGTGCAGTAACCCACCGGCGCCATTTCGTAGAGGTCGAAATAACGCGACCGGGAGACCTCCAGTTCGATCTGGGCACGACGCAGTTCTTCGTTCTGCAGCTCCAGTTCGATCTGATGGGTCCGCAGCTCGTGTATTATCCGGCCCCTTTCCTCCGGGGACATGTCCGAAAGGGTATCCGGTTCAGGGCCCCCGTTTTCGCGGAGTGTTTGCTCGGCGATCCTGCGCAGTTCGTCCAGGTTGTCAGTCGGTTTATCCCTGCTGTTCATTGTTTTCTCCGTTGTCCCGGGTGATATCCCCGGTGATATCTTTGATGGCCAGCAGGATAAAACGGGACTCGCCTGTGTCGCTGATCGTTCGTGCGTTTATCTGCAAGCGCCGGAATCCGGTTTCCGTAAATTCGGCCGGGATTACATAATCGTTTACTGCTGATTCAGCGGGAAGCAGTTCCTCCATGAGACTTCGAAGGGCCGGGATATCCCACTGGCCGTTTCCAAGATCGTAGAGCCGGTGCCCGGCGACACTGTCAGACTCCGGGGCGAAGGCGGCGCAAAAGGCCTTGTTGGAGGAAATGACCTTCAGCCCGGAGTCGAGAACAAGCAGGGGCTCGTGAACGGCTTCCACAATAGCTTCGGTGATGCGCACGTGGGCCTCTTGCAGCGCCTGCTGTGCCTGCTTGGCGGAGCTGATGTCGACAAAGGAGATAACCGCGCCTTCGATCACGTTGTTCAGGGTCCGGTACGGCAAAATGCGCATGGTGTGCCAAACCCCGGCCTTGGTACGGACTTCTGTCTCGACGGGCACCAGAGTTTGGAGCACTTCCCGGACGTCTTGCTGGAGACGGTCGTAGTCTTGCAGGTTTGAGACAATGTGGCTGACCGGGCGGCCGATGTCGGCTTGAATCAGGTTGATGATCCGCGTGGCCGCGGGGGTGTAGCGCAGGATTCGCAGTTCGTGATCCACGAATACCGAGGCAATGCCCGTGCCCGCCAGCAGATTGTTCATGTCGTCATTAACGCGGGTAAGATCGGTAACCGTGTTTTGCAGTTCGGCATTCACCGTGGAAAGCTCCTCGTTTACCGACTGCAGCTCCTCTTTGGATGTTTCAAGCTCCTCGTTGCTTGATTGGAGCTCTTCGTTATAGGACTGCATTTCCTCATTCGAGGTTCTCAGTTCCTCATTGGCGGTTTCAAGCTCCTCGCTGGTGGTCTGAATGTATTCCTCCTTGGCCCGCAGTTCCTGACGAAGTGCGGCAATGACGGCTTGGTTGTCATCCCCGGCTTTTGTGTCCTCTTTCTGGTCCGGAGCGGCATCCGCCCTCAAAGCGCTCGTCTCAGGGGGCTGCGGTTCGGCGGTTTCCATGACGACCAGAATCATGGGGGAATCGGTCCTTTGTTCCGTGTCATCCCGGGCCTGGCCCGATCTCTCCGGCCCCAAAAGATTGACGGTGAGATGAATCGTTGTGAACTCGCCGTTGGTTTTCACCTGCAGATTGCGGCATTTCACCGACTCCATGCCTGCGACGGCTTTTCGCAAGGCGGTTGTCAGTTTCTGCTGCAATCCCTCCCGGGCCATTTGGAGGATATTGTTGACGCCCGCCTCTCCCTGGGCGGGTTCCAGGAAAGAACCGGTGCGGCCGTGCAGGTAAAGAATATCGCCTTTTACATTGACAAGTGCGGCCGCCGCCACCATCTGTTTTATCAGGGCGTTTTCCGTGATCTCGCGAAGCGACTTTTCCCGGCGGGTCTGCTTTCGCTTCGGGCGGACAGCGGGCTCGTCTGCAGCCCCCATGGGCGGCATAAACCGGTAGAGGCCGGCCTGCCGGGATTCGTTTTTTTTCTGGTAAATCTTTGACTTGCGGTCCAGGGTGGCAAAAAGATTTCCGAATTCCCCGATTGTTTCCGAGGAGCCCAGAAACAGGATTCCGCCCGGCTTCAGGGCATAGTGGAAAAGCGGTATGAGCTTTTTCTGCAGCTCAGCGCCCATATAGATCAACAGATTGCGGCAGCAAATCAGATCAATTCTTGAAAAAGGCGGGTCCTTGATGATATTTTGCTCGGAAAAAATCATCATGTCGCGTAGTTTTTGGTTGATTTGATAAGAGCTGTCTCCCGGCGCCATGGAAAAAAACCGCTCCAGCCGGTTTTGGGAAATGTCTGCGGCGATGCTTGCCGGATAAATGCCGGTGCGGGCTGCGGTTATGGCCCGGCTGTCAATGTCTGTGGCAAATATCTGAAAATTGATCCTTTCCTTGAGCTGCCGCTGGTGCTCTGCCAGTAAAATGGCAAGGCTGTAGGGTTCTTCGCCGGTTGAACAGCCCGCAGACCAAACGCGTATGGTTTCGTTGGGTTTTTTCTCTGAAAACAGCCCGTCAATCTGCTTCTCAAGGGCCTCATAAGCCTCCGGATCCCGGAAAAAACTGGTGACTCCGATGAGCATGTCCCGGAACAGGGCCTCGATTTCGGCGGGTGTCTGCTGCAGATACTTGATGTATCCTTCGGAATTTTCAAGCTGTTGTATTGCCATGCGGCGTTCAATGCGGCGATTGACGGTATTGGGTTTGTACTGGCTGAAGTCGTGGCCGGAATGGTTGCGCAGCAGCATAAAGATTTTCCTGAGGGCGTTTTCATTTCCTGCAGGCGGTTGGCCCTCGGCCTGCTTGTCTGTCCTGTCAATGGCGCGACGGGCATATTCGATGATTTTGACCGGCATTTCAGCCGGCGGCAGTTCAAAGTCGACCATGCCGGTGGCAATGGCGCTTCTGGGCATACTGTCGTATTCGCTCGAGGCCGACTCCTGGACCATGATCATTCCGCCTTCGCCCTTGATTGCGCGCACGCCCAAAGTGCCGTCGCTTCCACTGCCCGAGAGCACGACGCCGATGGCCCTTTCACGCAGATCCTGGGCCAGGGTGCGGAAAAAAAAGTCTATGGGCATCCGCTTTCCCCGGGGCGCGACAGGCTCCATTAACTGCAGGGCGCCGCTGATATAGGCCATGTCTTTGCCCGGCGGGATGATATAGGCGCAGTTGGGACGCACAATCATCCCGTCTTTCACCTCAAAGACCTTCATGCGGGTGTAGCGCCCTACCAGGTCCGTGAGGATGCTTTTGTGGTCCGGGGCAAGGTGCTGCACAAGGACAAAGGCCATGCCCGGATCGGTATCCTTGGGCATGCCTGAAAAAAATGCCTCGAATGCCGCCAGCCCGCCGGCCGAAGCGCCGATGCCGACCACCGGAAAATCAGGGGGCGGATTTCCGGTGTCGTCTTTTTCCTCTGCCGCCTGGTTGTTTTGTTTTTTTTTCGGTTCTTTTTTTTGTTTCATTCCGGCCCTTTCCCGCAATCGGTGCAATTTTATGTTCTGTAACCGTGTACGGAGTATAGGACAATTCAGGGCAAATGACAAGCGGTTTTCCATGTGCTTGCGACAATAAATTCAATCATTTAAAAGGTTTTATCCTTTGCCGGTCTTTTGGGCCTGTACGTTGTCGGTTTGCCAACAGGCCGTTTACGGAATATATTTAAGGTATTTACACGATGAAATTTATTGCCGCAGGAAGTGGGGAAAATTAATGACAAATCAGGCCCGGGCACTTGTGGAGGCTTATCCGGATCTTATGGCGCGCCTTGATGCGCAGCGGCGGTATACGTATGTCAATGCGAAATATGCCCAGGTGGCGGGCGTGTCCGCAGAAAAATTGCTGGGCCGGGTTGCCGATCAGGGCACGTTTTCGCGGACCTTGGTCCAGTCGATTAAAAAAGCAATGGATGAGGCTTCGGAAAAGGGCCGGACCCGGAAGCTGGAAGTCAAGTTCGGCGGCAGATGGTATTCCACCAATATCGTTCCGGAGCATGATGAAAACCATCACCTGGTTTCATTTGTGATATTTGCCCACGATATCACCGAAATCAAGCAAACCCAGCACGAACTGAAACAAAAACAAAAACAGCTTGCCGAAAGCGAAAGCAGGTTCCGCAACGTTCTTGAAAACTCCCTTGACGCCGCTTACCGCCGGGACATCCAAACCGATGTCTTTGATTACATGAGCCCTGTAATCGAGCAGATCACCGGCTACCTGCCCGAAGAATTCCAGGCCATGGGCACCAAAGACATGCTGGAGCGGATCCACCCGGATCATGTGGATGCGGTGAAACAGGATCTTGCATCGGTTCTGGCATCTGATCGCGCCACGTGTTTGCTGGAGTATGCGTTCAAGGCCAAGGGCGGCGACTACAGGTACCTGGCGGATTATTTCCGGGTCATCCGGGACCGGCAGGGCATCCCTGTTCGCCGCATCGGGGTTATGCGCGATATCACCGGGCGCAAGGAAATCGAGGAGATGATGCTGTCCTCGCTCAATACCGCCCAGAAGCGTGCCCGGGAGGCCGAAGCCGAGCGGCGGATCATCGAGGCGGTAATTGACAATGTTCCGGAGGGGTTTCTGCTCGTTGACGCCCTAAGTGAGCGCGTTTTGATGGTCAGCCGGCATCTGGCCGAGTTTGCCGGAAAAGACCAGAAGGACTTTAAAAATATTTCGCTCCAGCAATATTCCCAAGACCTCAATATTGCCGATCTGGATGGAAAGGCGCTTGCCTTTGAGCAGATGCCCATATGGCGGTCCATAAAAAAGGGCGAGGTCGTGGTCAGCGAATATTACCGGCTGACCAACAAGGACGGCCAGACAATCACGGTTCTGATCAACACGGCGCCGGTGCGGGACGCAAGCGGAACCGTCATCCGTGGGGTGGCCGCCTGGCGAAACATCGAGCCCTTAAAGCAGGCCGAGGACAAGCTGCGAAAGTCCCGGGATGCGGCAAGGCATGCCATGGAAATAGCCGAGGAAAGGCGGCGGATTCTTGAGGCCATACTCGTTGGCATACCCGAAGGCATTGCCGTGATTGAAGCCCCGGACGGGGCGCTTCGGCTCGTGAGCCGGTATTACGAAAATTTCATCGGCACATCCGGGAATGTGCGCCACGAAACGAGCCTGGAAAAACGGATGCAGCACTATTCAGCTTCGGACGGCAACGGCGGCGAGCCGGTGCCCCTTGAACAAACCCCTGCCTGGCGTGCCCTGCAAAATGGGGAGGTGGTCATGAACGAGGAATGGCTGGTGGCCAGGCCCGATGGGTCGCAATCGGTGGTTTCAATGATCGCCTCTCCGGTTTTAAACGACCGGGGGGAGACCACCCATGCGGTGACAAGTTTTCGTGATATTACAAAAAGCAAGGAGATGGAGGCCGCCCTGCGGCGCAGGGAGTTTGAATTCCGTACGTTGGTGGAAAATTCTCCGGACCTCATATTGCGGGTAGACCCGCAGATGCGCTATCAATTTGTCAATCCCGCTTATGAGCGCATGACGGGCATATCCAGGCAGCGTTTTTTGGGCAGAACCAGCAGGGAGATGGAGTTGCCCGAGCCATATTGCGCCCTCTTGGAGGAGGGCGCGGCAAAGGCCATGGGCAGCGGCCGGGAAATAAACATGGAATTTAATTTCCGCGGATTGCTTGAGCAGCGGCATTTCTGGGGCCGGATTATTCCGGAATTTGAGCCCGACGGTAGGATTGGAAGCGTTATGATGGTTGCCAGGGATATCACCGAACGCAAAAAGGCGGAAGAGCATATCCGGTATGTGAGTTTTCACGACAGTGTCACCGGTTTGTACAACAGGGCCTATTTTGAGGAGGAAATCGAGCGGCTCGACACCAGCCGGAGCCTGCCGGTGAGTTTCATCATCGGGGACGTAAACAACCTCAAACTTGTCAACGATACCTTTGGCCATAGAGAAGGCGATCTGCTTTTGAAGACCATTGCGGATATACTGAGAAAGACCTGCAGAAACGAGGATATCATCGCAAGATGGGGGGGCGATGAATTTGCCGTTATTCTTCCTGCAACACCTGCAGCAACTGCCGGCGACATCTGCGCCAGGATCAAAAAGTGGGCTGAAGCAAGCAACAATAACTCGGTTGCACCAAGTATTGCTTTGGGTTTCGCGGAAAAAACCTCGCCTGAAGATAATATCTACCGGATCATGCAGGAGGCCGAGGAGCAGATGTATGAAAACAAGCTGGCCGAAAGCCGCAAAAACCAGGAGATCGTCTTGTCGTCGCTGATGCGCCGGGTGCGGGTCAAATGGCCGGATCTGGACGATCATGTGGCGCGCGCTTCTGAACTGGCCCTTGAGTTTGCCAAAAATCTTGGATTTTCAGACAGCCATATGGAGGATCTGGCTTTGTTTATACGCCTCCACGATATAGGAAAGGCCGTGGTGCCCGACTACCTGCTTTGCAAGCCCGGACCGCTTTCGCTGAGCGAGTGGGAAATGGTCAAGCGGCATCCGGAAGCCGGCTATCGGATAACAAACACCTTCGGTGAAACCGCCAGGATCGCGGAAGCCATTTTGAGCCAGCGCGAATGGTGGGACGGCAGCGGTTATCCCAGG
>JAABUA010000094.1 GCA_011389515.1 Desulfobacteraceae bacterium | reverse complement strand
TCCAGGGTGGTCTCCATGGACTTGGCTTCTTCCACGGTAATGACGCCTTCTTTGCCGACCTTTTCCATGGCCTCGGCAATGATGTTGCCGATGGTTTCGTCGTTATTGGCGGAAATGGTGCCGATCTGGGCGATTTCACGCTGGCTGCTTGCGGAACGGCTCAGGTTGTTGAGCGCCTTGACAGCCGCTTCAACCGCCTTGTCAATGCCGCGCTTGATCGACATGGGATTGTTACCGGCGGCAACGAGTTTCTGCCCTTCGGTATAAATCGACCTTGCCAGCACGGTTGCCGTCGTTGTGCCGTCGCCGGCCATGTCGCTGGTCTTGCTGGCGACTTCCTTGACCATCTGGGCACCCATGTTTTCAAACTTGTCTTCGAGTTCGATTTCCTTGGCAACGGTAACACCGTCTTTGGTTACGGTGGGAGAACCCCAGGACTTATCAATGACCACATTGCGGCCGCGGGGACCAAGGGTTACCTGAACGGCATCAGCAAGTTTGTTAACGCCGTTTAACATCTTCTCACGGGCTTTATACCCGTATTTTATATCTTTCGCGCTCATATTGTCTTCCCTCCAGTTTTCGATTCAAATTCAACAGATTATTCGATAATTCCAAGGATATCATCTTCCCGCATGACCAGATGCTCGTCATCTTCGATCTTGATCTCGGTGCCGGCATATTTGGCGAACAGAACGCGGTCGCCCTTTTTGACCTGGAGCGCTATACGCTTTCCGCTGTCATCAAGTTTGCCGTCCCCTACCGCTATTACTTCACCCTGTGCCGGTTTTTCCTTGGCACTGTCCGGAATAATAATTCCACCCTTGGTTTTGGCTTCCTCTTCGAGGCGTTTTACAAGAATCCGATCATTTAAAGGTCTAATCTTCATTGCCAACTTCTCCTTTTCTTGTACTATTAGCTGTTAAGTTAAAATGAAATATACGCGCAACACCCACAAGCAAAAGGCTGATGGAACGCATTTGTTTCAATCGGGATGAACCAGAAATCAGCAGAAAACAACTCTGCTGTATTTTTCATTATGCATACCGTTATGTCACTCAGTGGACGAATCGGCGGATTTGCACGAAGATGCGCATGCCGTGGTATCGGTGCCTGACGATTCTGTGGCGTCGGTTTTTATTTTACTGTTCTTTTTTTCCGGAGGCGAAGATGTTTTGCCGGAGCTGTTGGCGTAATCGGTTACATACCAACCGCTGCCTTTTAAATGGAATGAACACTGTGAGATCCGCTTATGGAGTTTTCCGGAGCACTCCGGGCAGTCGGTAAGCGGATTGTCGGACATTTTCTGCAGGATTTCATGGACCTTGCCACAGGCCCCACACTCATATTCATAAATCGGCATCGGTAAAATTTCTCCTGTTTTCAGAATGATACATAGACAACAATCGCCACCTCAAATAATCTTCCTAAATATAGTCAGCGATTTTTTATTGTCAAGGCATGAATATTATTTTTTTCCTCCGGCAAAACGCCCGGAGCAAGTCATGTGACATCGTTTCCATTGGTCACAATTTCATCCATCTGCTCAAAGGCTTCCTGCCATTTTCCGTAAAACGCGAAAACCGGATCCATACCATCGATGTTCGCTTTTTTCAACAGTTCACGTGTGGCATGATGCACGCGGATTTCTTCAACCTGTCGTTCGTCGGGCGGCACCTGAAAGTGCTGAAGGAACCGCCTGAAACGAACGACATGAATCAGTTCATGGCAGACAATGTAGATCATGAACGGATAAAGATTCAGGTTCTCAAAGCGATCAACAGCGGAAAGGATGGCGTGATCCTGAAGGCATATCAGGTAGAAATCCGCGGCGTCGGTTTCGAGCAGAGAGTCCTTTTTCTGTGTACGATATCGCACGATCTGGGCGAAATGGGCATCCACGATCTCGTGCGGTGCAAGTTGAGACAGGGTCTTAAAATCGTAGTTCAACTGCCGCATCTGACTGCCTGAAAATTTGTAAAAATTCGAGACCAGCTCCTCGGCAACCACTACCGCCTGGTTCACCGACACCATCTGCCGGGCATTAAATTCTTTATGCCGGGTACCGTCCGTCATAATCTCTTTTCAATATGAATCAAGGAATAAAAAGGCTGCTGCAAACCGGTCATGCATGCATAGAATCTGCAAATATCACAGCGGCATTACCATATAAAAATGTGATGGACATGAATTTACAAGTGGGTTATAATATATTTTGTTATTCTATGAAATGACTTTTTACGGAAGGGGGTGATCGATTGGGGAGCGTCATTAAAAAACGCAGGAAAAAGATGCGCAAGCACAAGCATCGCAAGCTCCTGGCACGAACAAGACATCAAAGACGGAAAGGGAAATAATGTTACCGGCCCGTTTGTCTATAAAAAAGCCGGGATAAACCAATTGAGTTCATGGTGGATACTCAATACGGTTTGTCCCGGCTTTTTTTTTATTCACCGCCGCATTGCTTATTCCAGCCCCGGTATTGCAAAATCGTTTAAGTACTCCAGGAACCTGGAATCTGTGGACAACACCAACTGGGACTTGCCCAGGGAAGATTTATACACATCAAGGGACTTCATAAACGAATAAAATTCCGAGTCAAGGCTGTAGGCTTCGGCATAAATCCGGGTCGCCTCCGCATCGGCGCGCCCCTTGATTTCTTCTGAAACGGCATAGGCCTCTGACTGGATTTCAAGGAGATCCCGCTCCCTGTCCCCGTCTATTTTTCTTGCCTCCCCCTCGCCCATGGACCGTATTTTTTCCGCCATCTGGTTGCGCTCTGCAATCATCCGGTTGTACACGGAATTTCTGACCTCCTGCACATAATTCAGCCGCTTGATTTTTATGTCGATCAATTCGATGCCAAGGTGATTCAGTTTGGGCTGCGCATCTTCCAGCATCATGCGGGTCATCCGCTGGCGCCCCACATCGACGGCATACTGCGCCGGCCGCTGCTCCCGCTCTAATTCTTCAAGGGCCTGCTGCATTGCCTCGTCTTCAATATTCCCATGGTCCAGGGCCGTCATTTCCCTGTTGCTGGTTCTAACGGTTTCAATCAACTGGTGAGAGGTAATCACGTTTCTGACGGCCGGATTGATGATATCGTCCAGCCGTGAAAGGGCGCTTTGTATGTCCGTAACCGTTCGCATGTAGGCTACCGGATCCACAATCCGCCACCGGGAAAAGGAGTCCACCCAGATATATGTCTTGTCTCCCGTGGGGATCTGACCCGGATCGCCGTCCCACGCCTGAATGTTTTTTGGAAAGACATTGATCCTTTGAATCAGCGGAATCCTGAAATTCAATCCGGGTTCGGTGATGGGTTCACCCACCACCCTGCCGAACTGGGTGATGACGACCTGTTCGGTTTCATCGACCGTGTAGATGGCGGACAGGGCCACAACCCCGGCTGCGATCAACACTGCAACGATAACGATAAATTTATTGGCCTGCATTGATTTTTCCTTTATCCATTCCCATCTGTAAAAGCGGCAGCAGGTTATGCTGCTGCGAATCGATGATGTATTTTTCTTCAAGTCCGGGGAGCACGGTTTCCATCATCTCCAGGTAGAGACGACTCCGCGTCACATCCTTTGCAAGGCTGTAGGCTTCAAATTGCGCTTTGAAACGGGATGCATCACCGGTGGCCCGATTGATCCTCTCACTGGCATATCCCCTTGCCGCCTCGATGGTTTTCTGGGCCTCGCCGCGGGCCTGGGGGATCACCCTGTTGTATTCCTGTCGCGCGCGGTAGATGACTTCTTCCTTTTTCTGAACGGCCCTGTTGACTTCATTGAAAGAATCCTGAACAGGCTGCGGCACGTTGGTATTGCCAAGCTCAACCGTAACGATCTGAATGCCTGTTTTTGCCTCGTAGAGGTCCGTCTGGAGCTTTTCCATGGATTCCGCAGCAATTTCATGACGCTTGCTGATCACTTCGTTTATGCTGCGATCTCCCACAACAAGCCGCATGGAAGCCTCCGCCATGTCGCGTATCAGGCGCTGGACATCGGCCACGTGAAAAAGGAAATTGTACGGATTGCTTATCCTGTACTGCACGATCCACGGGACCACACCCACGTTGAGATCCCCCGTCAGCATCAGCGCAACGTCCATACTTTCATTGGCAAAGGTTCTTCTGGCATCCGCATCGGTTTCAATGCCGAACTGTTCCGTGAATATCCTACCGGTTTTCACGTTGGTGACGGTTTCGATGCCGGCCGGCAATTTAAAATGCAGCCCCGGCGGGGTCTGCCGCTCGAACTTGCCGAATCGCTGTATCATGCCGACCTCGTTGGTCTCCACCGTATACACCATGGTCGATCCCAATACCGCCAGGATTCCGACAAAAACGATCAGAATCCATGCCGGGCCGAATTTGAATTTTTTCAGTTTGTCGATGACATCATCGATACCCGGCGGCTGCGGCGAACTGCCTCCGCCGCCATTACCCGTGCCGCCGCCGCGGCTTCGCTCCTTTTGTTTCTGCTGGAGCTTCTCCCAATCCCAGTTCATTAAATGTTTCCCCCTGTTTATTTCATGCAGCCGACGGTTTTCCGAGAGGCAGATGCTGCCCTACCGGCCGCGTTTCACACCTATACAAATACATTTCACAACGTTATTTTGCAATTTCGCAATTATTGTCATCGGGACACTGCAGAGTGAATCAGCGTCAACGCAGCAGACGACAGGAGCGTTTCCGGGGCAAGTGTAACGGACAATCGTGCAAAAACCGTTGTGGATTTTTACTTCGAAGTACTGTATTTACATAAGCATACATTTGAAGTCAAGGAATTTAAGAAGCACTGGCCCGTCACCCGGGCGGCCCGGCTTTATCAATCCAAAATAAGGTCTATCATGCCTGAGAACAAAAAAAGACAGGGAAACTATGCCCATATTGCAGATGTACTGCCCGGCATCGTCAAAACCATCCGCAGGGAATCGGCATCCGAACTCTCAAAAATCCGGGACGAATGGGAACGGATCGTGGATCCCGTTATAGCCGCGCACACGCGGCCGGAAGCGCTGAAAAACGACATTCTCCTGGTGAAGGTGGCTAGTTCCGCCCTGGCCCACCGGCTCAGGTTCATGACACCCGGGCTCATTTCCGAGATAAACCGGGTAATGGGCGAAGGCCGCATCAGTGAAATCCGGTATACAACCGGAAATCTCTGATCTGAAAAATCTTCCAATGAAAGATGTAACCAAAGACTCGCTTTTTAACGATCGGATCATTGTCACCCAGCCCGCATCGGGGTACCGTTTTTCCATGGATGCCGTCATCTTGGCAAATACGGCTCTTTTACGGCCGGCCGGGCGTATTTGCGATATCGGCACAGGATGCGGCATTATCCCGCTGGTCATGGCATATCGAAATGCAAAGATCAAGACGATTTACGGCGTTGAAATCCAGAAGTCTCTTTCGGCAATCGCCGTTGAAAACGTGATGCAAAACCGGATGGATGACCGGATAAAAATCATCCACGAAGACATAAACCACATCACCGTGGATGATCTGAACGGACCCGTTGATCTTGTTGTCTCCAATCCCCCCCACCATGTAAAAAGCGCGGCCCGGGCAAATCCCCTTTTAGAAAAAGCGCTTGCCCGCCATGAAATCACGCTTACCGTGGACCACCTGTTATCGGCTGCTACCCGGCTGCTTGCCCCGGGAGGGCGTCTCATAATGATTTACCCCGCAGCCAGACTTGCGCCGCTTCTGGCCGGCATGAAAAACAAGCAGATCGAGCCCAAAAGGCTGCGTTTTGTACACAGCACACCGGAAAAAGACGCCAGTCGGGTTGTTGTGGAAGGCGTAAAGGGGGGCGGCGAAGATCTAAAAATCGCCAAACCCCTTTTTGTAACCGATGAAAAAGGCAGGTATACCCCTGAACTTGACGCCATGTTTGCGAAGTAACGTCAAGGCCGCCGGGCAGCGGGCCATTTTCTGTTTGACATGATAGCGCAAACTGAATATTGTGCCACTTTTACCAGACCCTTTATCCGGCCTGGCAAAAACGAACACATCTGCACACAGCACATCTGCATGGAGAGGTGGCCGAGAGGCTGAAGGCACCGCTCTCGAAAAGCGGCATCCCTTACCGGGGATCGTGGGTTCGAATCCCACCCTCTCCGCCATTTTGGCTTTTAAGGTGTTGAAAATTATAAATAAAAAATTTAATAGAAGCCGCCCCCGTGACCCCTGTTGCTCATTTCGACATTGAGCGCCATAGCAGTGCAGCCGGTCACGGATCAACGGCTCCGGTATATTTCCGGCGGCCATCTTGATGTTAGCTTTTGTTAGCACCCCACACACGCGCACGAGAAAATTCTCAGAAAAAAAGTGGATTAAGGGTTTAACCATGTGATGCAGCCGGTCCCAGACAGATGGCCTTCAGTGATATGGATCCCCCTCCTTCAAAAAACGTCATATACGGGAAAATACCGGCACGATATCGTTATGGTGATGCCTGCCTACCACCCCTTCATGGGATCGTTGAAAATTTACCCCCATAAGAGGCCCACCATGAAAAATTTACTCATCTCCATATTTTTCGCTTTACCAACACATTAAGCGCGGCAAGTTTTGTCGGAGGAACGACGCAATGGAGGCTGCACAATGGATTTCCCCCTGGCTTACTCCCCCCCGCCTCAGGAATGCTACGACTTCCTCGTCAACCTTCTTCACCCGGTGAGCTTCAGATGCCCTTCCGGACATTCTCTGGAACACAGCAGGATGCACAGGCGCCACCGGATGCCGGTGATTGATTATCAATGCAGAAAGTGCGGCAAAGTATTTAACGTCTTCACCGGGACGAAGCTACAGGGCACGAAATACAGCGTCACGCAGATTGTGCAGTGTTTTGACGGAATCAGCAGGGAAGTTCCGATAGCACACCTGGCAAAAGAAATGGCGGTTTGCCGGGAGTCCCTCGGTAAGTTGCATGCCAGGATTAAAAAGCTGATGCCCGAGCCGAAAGAGAAAAGAACGGCTCAGGAATGGTCCGCTATCTTCAGGGATATCGAGTGCTGGAAAATTGAAGATTGTCGGGAAGAAGACAACAGGAAGCGCCTGGTGGTCAAAGTCAGAAATGGGTGTTGCTATGCTTTAAAACGAATGGAATTTGTCAGAATTAATCCGGCAACGCAAAGAAAAACCAGAATAAACAGTACAAGTGTAAAGTGGCTGAAAGCGGATTATCTAAACAAAAAATGAGCGTATGCAACAAATTCGATGAATCTATAATCAGGATTGTTGCCAAGTTAGCCTAAAAATACACATATGAGTGACAACTTGTAATGTGTATTTTGCAGAAGTGCAACATGCTTGCCTTATGTTGAGAGTTCTTCTAACTGCTTGATATTATTGTGTCAATTTAACAAAATCGGCTAACAATCAAATATGCCTTTAATTCAAAGCATTATAAACTTTTTTCAGATGAAATTTCCAAACTCTCAACATATCATTTCGGCAAATTATGCTCCTCCTCATGCATGGTTTGATGGTCCTGTCCTACAGACTATCCAACCACGCTAAAATCTCGTTTTTATTTTCCCAGTCAATCAAATCGTCTATTTTCGGATCTTCACTGATGATGGATTGAGTGTATTCGATAAATCGCTTTTGTACATCCCGTTTTCGCCTCAAGTCCAGATTGAGATAAACCATGGTGGACTCGACATTTACATGCCCCAGATGGTTCTTGATCGCAGCAAGCGATTCCCCGGACAGGAGCATACGCA
>JAABUA010000093.1 GCA_011389515.1 Desulfobacteraceae bacterium | reverse complement strand
TATCATGAACGAGGTGGATTTCATTGGTACAAAAATCCAAGGGTAAAAACAGGTATAAAACGCAAGCCGCTGCGACAAAAACCGCTCGACCGATGCGATGGTGGCTCTCCGGAGCCCTCTGGGGGGCTGTGGGAGTGGCGATTATTGCGGCGATGAGCCTGGTGTGCATTTTCAGTTACGACTGGGTAACCCAGTGTGCATATTTTCGTGCAGACGAAATCAAGGTCACCGGCTGCAACCGGCTTGACCCGGAAAAGATAAAGGAGCTTTCAGGCGCAAGGGAAGGTGTTAACATTTTGTCGGTCAACCTCGCTGCTGCCGGTAGGCGGCTTTCCGCCGATCCATGGATTAAAGATGTGAATATCCGGCGGGTTTTTCCGTCCAAAATGACCATTGACATCCAGGAGCAGGAAGCCCTTGCGATAATCGACTTCGGGCGACTGTTTCTGCTCAATGCGGATGGAAATATTTTCAAGGAGTATGAAGGAGATGCGGTGTCATCTCTGCCAATGGTTACCGGCGTCACTTACAGGGACTGGACGGCGGGCAACATTCGGGAAGCAAGGGTTTTTGTTTCCGTAATGAATGTGCTTGCGCTTGGAAAGTGTGAAAACAGCATGATGTCCAATATCAATATTGAAAAAATCATCGTGGACAAAGAGATCGGTCTGACCCTGAAGATCAGGGAGCCGGCAACATTTGTTGAGCTGGGATTTGACGAGTTCGAAAAAAAATTTGAAAGATTTGCAACAATCACCGCCCATCTCGAGCAAAAGGAGATGGGAAAAGCGTTTTCCCTGGTTGATCTGAAAAATCCGGATCGCATCGTGGCCAGGCCTGTTTGCGAAAACAATGTTGTCGCGGGAAAAGGAGGTTTACGTGAAGGAACATGAGGAGATCGTCGTCGGACTGGATATCGGCACGACGAAAATATGCACGGTGGTCGCCGAAGTTTCCGGCAGTAAGGTCAATATCATAGGCATCGGAAGCCTTCCATCGGTCGGTCTGCGCAAAGGCGTGGTTGTCAACATGGACTCCACGGTTGCATCCATAAAAAAGGCTGTACAGGATGCAGAGCTTATGGCCGGATGCGAAATTTCGTCTGTATATGCCGGTATCGCCGGTGGGCACATTACAGGATTTAACAGCCATGGGGTTATCGCCATCAAGAGCAACGAGATCACCCAGGCAGACGTGGATCGTGTGATCGAAGCGGCGCGGGCCGTAGCCATTCCGATGGATCGAGAAGTAATTCATGTGCTTCCCCAGGAATTCATCATAGACGGAGAATCCGGCATTCAAAATCCGGTTGGAATGGCCGGTGTGCGCCTCGAGGCCAAAATACATATCGTAACCGGGGCGGTGACATCGGCCCAGAATATCGTCAAGTGCGCAAACCAGGCGGGGCTGGATGTCTGCGATATTATTCTGGAACCCATCGCATCCTGCGAATCGGTGCTCACCCCGGAAGAGCGGGAAGTAGGTACCGGTCTGATTGACATCGGCGGGGGTACCACCGACCTTGCCATTTTTTCGGGGAACACCATCCGGCATACCTTTGTATTGTCGTTGGGCGGAAACAACATGACCAACGATATTTCCGTCGGGCTCCGCATACCCATGGCCGAAGCGGAAAAGATTAAAATCAATTACGGAACCTGTCTGGCCGACAATATAAAAAGCAATGAAACCATTGATCTTCCGGATGTCGGCGGCCGCCAGGGGAGGCAGCTGCCGCGCCAGATTCTTGCCGAAATATTGGAACCGCGGGTGGAAGAGATATTCGCCCTCGTAAAGCGGGAAATCATTCGGGCGGGAATGAAAGAGGAAATATCATCCGGTATCGTTCTTACAGGAGGGGCATCCCTGCTGGACGGCATAACCGAAGTCGCAGAATCCGTATTTGAAGTCCCGGTCAGGTTGGGTATGCCCCATTCCATAAGCGGACTTGTGGATGTCGTAACCAACCCCATGTACTCGACGGGTGTGGGGCTGGTCCTTTATGGGGTCAAGGACGAGGGTCGGAAAAAATTCAGGATCAGGGATGCCAATATTTTTCACCGGATTATCAACCGGATGAAGCGATGGTTTAAGGAAGTGATTTAAAATTCAAAAATGAAAGCAAACCATAAGGCAAGGGAGGAAGTAAAATGGATTTTACCTTTGTAGAAGCTGACCGGTCAGCAAAGATCAAGGTGATTGGAATCGGCGGCGGCGGTGGAAACGCCGTCAATAACATGATCAACTCCAATCTCCAGGGGGTCAAGTTTATCGTCGCAAACACCGATGCCCAGGCCCTTGCCAACTCCAGGGCGAATACCAAGATTCAGCTCGGTGAGAACCTCACGGAAGGACTGGGGGCGGGCGCCGACCCGGTCACGGGCAGAGAGGCCGCGCTTGAATCGGCCGATCTGATCCGGGAAGCGCTTGCTGACAGCCACATGGTGTTCATTGCCGCGGGTCTCGGCGGCGGCACCGGCACCGGGGCCGCACCGGTTGTGGCGGAAATATGCAAGGAAATGGGTGCATTGACCGTGGCGGTCGTTACCAGGCCTTTTAAGTTTGAGGCAAGAAAGAGAAGCAAGCAGGCGGAAGATGGTATTGCACAGCTGAAAAAATTCGCAGATACCGTTATCACGATTCCCAACGATCGCCTGCGGGGGCTTGCCAAGAAGAATGCCACACTTATCGATATGTTCAAGATGGCGGACGAGATTCTTCATCACAGTGTCAAGGGGATTACGGATCTGATCATGAATCCCGGACTGATCAATCTGGATTTTGCCGACGTGAAAACGATCATGTCCAAGTCGGGTATGGCGATAATGGGAATCGGGGTGGCAAGCGGCGACAACCGCGCCATAGAGGCGGCGGAAAAGGCCATTTCCCACCCGCTTTTGGAGGACAATTCCATCAACGGCGCCAAGGGCGTTCTCATGAACATCTCCTGCAGTTCCGAGTTGACCATGGAAGAGGCGATAGAGGCATCGGAAAGGATATACAACGAAATCGGGGATGATGATGTGGAAATTATCTGGGGTACCACCATGGATGACAGTATCGGGGATGAAATGCGCATCACCGTGATCGCCACGGGAATCGGTGAGCCGGAAATGAAAGCGAAAAGGCCCCATGTTTCGAGAAAAGCGGTCAGGGAATTTCAGGATGTCACACGCGGTGTTGTCAGGGATTATACCCAGGAAGACAGAGAGTATGAAAGCCGGCTCGATCAGCCGACGTTTTACAGGGTGAAAAAGAGCAAGGCTGAAAATACGGATGCAGCCGAAGAAAATTATGCAATGAAAAAAGTAAGCAACGGTTATGACGAGATCATTGATATGGATGTTCTTGACGTACCGACATTTTTGAGGCGCAAAGCCGATTAAAAAAATACCGGCCTTCATTGTGCCGGCAGGGGAAGAAACCTGGCGGCATTTTCATGGGGAACGGTTTTAAAGGCGGGTGGACCGGGGGGACAATTCGAAGCAGCCTACCTTGGGCTGGTTTGCGGTTGTTGGTTTTTCCCGCCTTATTCAAACAAATGTCCGGGGTCGATATCGAAACCGCTATCGACCCCGTTCATGCTTTTCTACCATCCGGCTTTTGTTTTTCCCGGTTTTTCCTTCCGCTTCTTCATGGATGCACGGCATTGCATGGATACAACCTGCCATCCAAAAAGCCCGTTGCATTTCTTTTCATCCCGAGGCAAATGCGGATGAATAATATTAAAATTTCTTGACAAAATTCCTTACGAATAATAATGAAAATAGTTTGATTTTGGATTTTTTTTTCGGCAAATCAACCGTATTGGTCGGATTGGTAAGTCTGGTCGGTAATATACACATAATTGAGGGGGTGTCTGCCCCCGGATGCCGATGTCAAGAGTAAATGTCTGCCCCTTGAAAGGAACTAACGGAAAATGCCTGACAAGAAAAACTTGAAAATTGCCTATGCTGTTGCCGGGATATGCATCATCGTAGCTGTTATTGCATACGCGGCGGCATCGGCGGTCACGGTTGAGGAACCGGTGCGTGTCCATTTTAAGTCAACCGGTACGGAAGACGTCCTTTTTCAGCACGCGGCCCACATTGAAAACTATGGATCTACGTGCACGGATTGCCACCACGCAATAGCGGAAAAAGTCGGCAAGCTGGAGGCTTCATGCGGTACCTGTCATGAAAGCGGTGCCCTGGGGGTTCCGGCGTTTGGCGAAGAGGGCCTTTTCGACCACGATATGCACAGCTACGATTTTGGTCTGTCCTGCATGGATTGCCACCATGAAATGAATGATTTTGGAATGGACCCGCAAAGGTGCAGCGATTGCCACTCGCGTGCGGACGGAGACATGGGCAGAGTGGCTCACCAGTCGTGTATTGATTGCCACTACGGCATGGGCGGGCCAGTGGAGCAGGACTGCAGTTCATGTCACAGTCCGCGAGGAAAAACGGATGCATTCCATGACCAGTGCATGGGATGTCATGAAAGCGAAGGCAAGGGGCCGATCGAAGCGGACTGTTCAGGTTGTCACGGATTTTAGCCGTTATGGCAATCACGGCATCCGCAGCTCGATTTTATGGTTAATCAGTTTTTTTATAATAAAGGTAGATCAATGATTAATAGGTCATTTTTCGGAATCGCTCCCCCGAAGCTAACGTATGAAACGATCTCGGACGAACCGCCGAAACCGGTTTCCGTATTCCCGAAGGAAAAGGTGACATTGTTCATAAATGAGCCCTTGGAAAAGGCGGCAAAACTCCTGATCCAGACAGGCACCCGGGTGAGCGCCGGCCAGAAACTGCAGCTCACCACGGATTCGAAAACGTATGTTGTTTCACCGGTATCCGGAAGCATCGACGCGGTCACTCCCTTTACCGGCGTCATGGAAAAGCAGATGACATCGGTGGTGATCCGGGTTGAAAAAGATGAAGGCGATCCGGAAGTCGACGGTGCGTTCGAGGCTGCCGCAAAAACCCCCGGCTTGGAAACCGCCCGTGACTTTCTGTCAGGCCTGCCCGGCGCTCCTGATTTTTCAGCACTTGCCCGCAGCGATGATCCCGTTAAAACCATTCTTATAATGGGGGCGGACAACGACCTGATGACCATTACCAACCAGTTCGTGGTCAGAACCGAGGGTGGCGCGATCAAGGATGGTGTGGATGCCCTGAGGCGGATCACCGGCGGGCGGAATGTAAATATGATCATGGCTGTTCCTTCCAATCTGGTGCAGGCAGCCGGGGCCGCCGGTGTGGCCGTCAAGGGCGTTTCGAATCTTTTCCCCCATGCGAACCCGGAAATGATCGCTCTTGGCTTTGTGGGGCCGGAAGCCCTCGGTCATAAAGACAGCGTGGCATTTTTTACCGCGGAAGCCGTTGCCAGAATCGGGCAGGCGTTTAAAAAAGGAAAGGTTCCTTTTGAAAAACTGATTACCTTCGTTGGGAAAGACGGCTCCAAAAAAATCGTTTCCGCGCCGGTGGGCACGCCTGTTAAAGATATACTGGAAAAAGTGGGTGCAACCGTGAAGGACGGGGACAGAATTATTTTCGGCGGACCCATGACAGGGGTTTCGATTTATTCCATAGACCATCCTGTGGAGCCGGATACGGATGCCATTATTATTCAAGACAAAAGCCAGATTATACCCAGCGAAGATTTGGCCTGTATCAACTGCGGACAATGCGTCCGGGTTTGCCCGACCCATGTGCCCGTCAACGTATTGATCCGGTATCTGGATGCCGGAGAGTATGAACAGGCTGCAGAACAGGCCGAACTCGATGCATGCATTGAATGCGGTTATTGTACATATGTCTGTGAATCGAGGATTCCGATTTTTCAGCACATCAGACTGGCCAAGCATGCGCTAAAACGCATGAAAGCCGCGGAGGAAAATAATGCCTAATCGGATGAAATTAACGGTTTCCCATGCGCCGTTCTGGCATACAGGGAGCAGCACGTCAGTAAAGTATTATCATATTATTGCGGTCGCAATGATTTCGGTTATATTCGGTTTCCTGCAATACGGGATTCCCGCTATTGCCGTAATCGCACTGTCAGTAGGCAGCGCCATGATATGGGAGGCGGGTTTTAATTACCTTGCCAAGCGGCCGAATACCATTCATGATGGGAATGCCGCCCTGATCGGATTGATTTTAGCGATGCTTCTGCCCGCGGTGACGCCCTGGTGGGTTGTCATTACGGGTACATTCGTTGCAATTGTCATCGGAAAGCAGATATACGGAGGGTTGGGCGCCAATCCCTTCAACCCGGTAGTCGTGGCCTACGCCATATTAATCCTGTCCTGGCCGGTGTATCTCAATTACAATGCCGCCCTGGTCGATTATGTCTTCTCATTCAATCCCGTGTATCCCATGGCCGCAGTCAAGTTCCAGGGGGCGGCTGCCGCTGAAAATTTCTCCATCATCGGGATGCTGATGGGACAGCAGGTCGGTGGCATCGGCACGGGGTTTGGTCTCGGTCTCATTATCGGAGGTGCGTACCTCATTGCAAGAGGCTTTATCCGTTGGGAAATCACGGTTTCCTTCCTGGCGGGGATTTTTGCAACGGCATTTCTGTTCAATCTCAGCAATCCGGAACTCTATGCCGGGCCCGGTTTCCATCTTTTCACCGGCATGTCCCTGATCGGAGCCATTTTTCTTGCCACGGAAGATTCATCCTCGCCAGTTAATTTTATTCCCATGCTCATATACGGGGCGCTGGGCGGGGTTCTGACCGTATTGATCCGGAATCTGGGGGTTCATGTGGATGGGGTCATTTTTGCGATACTCATCATAAGCCTGGTAAATCCGATTGTTGATAAAATCCGGCCCAAAGCGAAAAGAAGGGTTATGAACTATGCGTGAAATGGTTAAGATGGTTATCACACTGACGGTGCTTGCGGCTCTTGCCGGAGGCTTGCTTTCTGCAGTGAAAGGCGCCACGGCGGATCGAATCGATCAGGCGGTGCTCGAATATGTACAGGGACCGGCCATCCTTTCGATCATGACCGAGGTCTCCAATGATCCGCTGGCAGACCGCTTTTCAATTGAAGTGAACGGTGAAGAAAGAAATTTCTTTATCGGGAAGAAAAACGGCGTGCCGCAAATCATCGCCTTTGAGACAAAGGCATCCGGTTATGGCGGCGAACTCGGCGTGATGGTGGGCTTCGAACTCGACTCCGGTAAAATTGCCGGCATCGGTGTGACGACCCACAGCGAAACGCCGGGTGTTGGTTCACGAGCAGAAACCGATGTTCGTTTTAAAACAGCATTTGTGGGCCTGCCTGCAACAGATGAGGAAAAATTGCAAATTCAAGATGATGGCGGTGCAATTGGTGCCATGGGGGGTGCGACCGTTACATCGAGAGCAGTGACCCTTGCGGTCCGCAGGGCGGCGAATCTTTTCCGGGAGTATGAATCCCAAATCAAAACGCAGGTCGAGACCTTTTCCGGTTAGGAGTTAAAAATCATGGCAAAAACGATTGTACAGGAATTCAAAAAAGGTTTATGGGACGAGATTCCCCCTTTTCGCCTTGTTTTGGGGCTTTGCCCGACTCTGGCGGTTACCACAAGCCTTGAAAACGGTTTGGGTATGGGGTTGGCCACAACATTCGTTCTCGTATGCGCAAATATACTCATATCATTGCTCAGAAGTGTTATTCCTCCAAAAATAAGGGTTCCATGCTTTATTATCATTATCGCGACCTTCGTCATCCTGGTGGAGCTTTTGATGCAGGCATTCGTGTATGGGCTTTTCCTGAATCTTGGCATTTTCATCCCCTTGATTGTCGTTAACTGTATCGTGCTTGGCCGGGCAGAAGCATTTGCGTCCAAAAACAAGG
>JAABUA010000092.1 GCA_011389515.1 Desulfobacteraceae bacterium | reverse complement strand
CCCTTCTGAAACCCGATATAGCGGTTCTGGAGGGGGGATATTCCATAGAAGGCGCCCTTCCCTATGTCAATGTCGGGATCATACTGGCCATGGCAGGGATCGATTACTGCCACGTTTGCGAACCGGATTACAACGCAGAAAGTCTGCGGCAGACAAGAGATATCACCGCCGACGTTAAAATGGCATGCCAGCGCGTATTGAGAACATGGCAAAACCGGGAGGAAACCCGCGAAAAGCTGGTTGGGGATAAGACGGTGGAAGAACGCCGGCGACATATTTTCTATGACACCGACGGCTTTTATGAAAATCAGTTTGAAACCCTTCAATTGTGCAGGGACTGCAGCGGTGCGCTGAAAATCGACTCCCGGTCGGACAAAGGGGCCCATGTGCTCGCGGTCCATATCCCTGCAAATGCCTGCCCCGGGTGCATCGAAGTTGCAAACCAGTGGTACGAAACTGCGGATCTGAAAAATTTTGACGCCATATTTCTTCAGGACCGCCCGGAAGATGTCTACCGGGTAAGAAAAAAATGAGGGGGTCGACAGATGATCGCATACCGGAAAATCCTTCCAGACAAACATGCATAGAAAAAAACCTTGTGCTCCGGAGCACCATACTGGACGCTGTCAGACAATTCTTTCGGCAAAACGGATTTCTTGAAGTGGAAACGCCACTACGGCTGACGGCACCGGCGCCGGAGCCCCACATCGATGCCGTGGAATCCGGGAACCATTACCTCCAGGCATCCCCCGAACTGCATATGAAGCGGTTGCTCTGTGCGGGATATGACAAAATTTTCCAGATCTGCAAGTGCTTCCGGCACAGGGAAAGGGGTACCCTGCACATTCCGGAGTTCACCATGCTGGAGTGGTACACAACAGGCGTTGATTACCGTTTTCTGATGGACCAGGTTGAAAAGCTGATTTGCTTTGTCAGTGAAAAAACACTCGGCAGGCAGCAGGTACCGTATAGAAACACCACGATCGATCTGTCCTGCCCGTGGAAGAGAATTCGCACGGGGGACGCATTTACGCTATACGCGGACATGGACATGAAAAGCGCCGTCGCAAACGACATGTTTGAAGAAAAACTGGCTTTTGAAATCGAGCCGCGCCTGGACCGCAGCCGTCCGGTCTTTCTGCACGACTATCCGCTGGAATATACGCCGCTTGCAAAAAGTGTCCCCGATGATCCGGAAGCCGCCCAGAGATTTGAACTGTATCTGGCAGGTATCGAGATATGCAACGGGTATGGTGAACTGACGGATGCGGACACACAGCGAATGCGCTTTGAAAGCGAGCTTTCTTCCAAAAGAGCAAACGGCCGTCGGGTTTCCCCCATGCCGGAGCGGTTTTTGGATGACATGTCGAATATGCCGGAGGCATCGGGATGCGCCCTTGGACTCGACCGGCTTGTGATGATCCTTGCTGATGCCGAAGCCATCGACGACGTCGTGGCATTTGTTCCGGAGGACGATCAGCCGGTATCCCGGCAAGGGAAAGTACCTTATACATGCTGAGTATAAAACGAAAGAGAACCGGAAACCTGCCGGGTGTATTCCCGCTTATCGTCACGGGCATGGCAATCCTTGTCATGATGACGGCCATGAGAGCAACGTGCCGCGCCGAAGCGGAAATCTATTTTTTCATTGACCAAAACGGACACTATCACTATTCAAACGTGCCGACAACAGACCGGTACGTTCCGTCGAAACTGAATTTTATCAAGGATCCCAGGTCGTCATCCGCGGGCGCGATCAGCAGCCAATATGACGCCATTATCCGCGAGGCGGCAACAACGCACGGACTGGATTTCTCCCTCGTCAAGGCCGTTATCAAGGCCGAATCGAATTTCAACCCAAATGCGGTTTCCCATGCGGGCGCACACGGTCTCATGCAGATCATGCCGGCCAATTTCGAGTCCTTTGAACTTGCAGACCCCTTCGACCCAAAACAAAACATCAGGGCCGGCACACGCTATCTCAAATACCTCATCAACCGGTACGATCATGACCTGCACCTCGCCCTTGCCGCATACAATGCCGGTCCCGGCATCGTGGATCATTACAGGGATATCCCGCCTTTCCGGGAAACAAGGGGATATGTCCAGCGCGTGCTTGCCTATTACGACCAAATCAAACATGGCAGATAATCAGGATACAATACCGGCGCCTTATGAAAAACAATCCCCTTGACACGGTAAAAGAAATTTACCGGCTCTACGATGCACAATTGAAAACCGCCGACATGGCCTGCCGCAAATATTGTGCAGACTGCTGCACCACCAATGTAACAATGACCCGGCTTGAAGGGCTTCTGATAACAGACGTTGTTTCTGAAAAACAAATTTCCGATAGGTTATCCAAAAAGGCCTGTGACGCTTTGCCGCGATATCAGCCCCGGTTAAGTACCAACACGTATATCGAAAGATGCCGCTCCGGGGAAGACCCGGATGACGATCAACCGGGGGCGAAAAGCGGAATTTGCCCTTTTCTGGAAAGCGGTGCCTGCACCATATACCCGGTCCGCCCTTTCGGATGCCGCTGCATGATCTCCAAAATCAAATGCAGCCAAAACGGCTATGCGGAGATCGACGAGGTTACCCTTACCATCAACACCGTGTTTCTCCAGTTTATCGAACACATCGATCAAAAGGGGTTCTCCGGCAATATGATCGATGTGCTGACCTTCCTGAGTGCCAAACCGGACGACATTTCACCGGACGACATTTCAAATGACTACCGCATCATTTCCAACCGGCCCATACCAGTGCTGATGGTCCCGCCGGATCAGCAACGCGAAATGCAAGATATCATCACTTCCCTGGCCCGATTGACCGAGCGCCTGTAACATACAATATCCATCGAAGAAACGCCGCTGCCCCTGTTTCTTTCCGTCTTCAAAACGTCCTGCCCAAAGATAATATGGAATGGATGCTTGACTTCAGGGGGAAAAATAACTAAAAAATATGATTTCCCGATGTTTTCCCGTTTGCAAGACCGGTGGAAGTTTCTGCCTCGGCTATGCCATTACTCAACGAATGCGACAGGGACAATGAGAGACAAGCTTGAAAAAATAGTACTCCAGGCGGCAAAAAACGCGTATGCGGCAGGAGACTTTAATTCCGATGCCTTTGGAGATGTTGTTATCGAGGAGCCGAAGATTTCCTCCCACGGTGATTTCGCAACCAACTTCGCCCTGGCAGGGGCATCGATCCAGAAAATGCCCCCCCGGAAAATTGCCGAAGCCATCATCCGGCACCTGGAGGACCCCGGAAAAATCATCCGCGAAACGCAAATTGCCGGCCCCGGATTTATTAACTTTTTTATTTCTCCTGAAGCCTGGCTCCCTTTTTTACGGGAAGTCCACGAGAAGGAAGCGCTTTATGGCGCCGTCAATATCGGCATGGGGCAAAAAATCCAGGTCGAATTTGTCAGCGCGAATCCCACCGGGCCTTTGCACGTGGGGCACGGGCGCGGGGCTGTCGTGGGCGACACGCTGGCAGCGATCCTCAATTTTTGCGGATTCATCGCGGACAGGGAATACTACATCAACGATGCCGGCCGCCAGATCCGTACGCTGGGGAGTTCCGTATACTTCAGGTGCCAGGAACTCGCCGGAAACAAAATCGATTTTCCCGATGATGCCTACCAGGGCGAATATATTTATGAGATCGCCAACGATCTGATGAATGAAAAAAAAGAGGCGCTCTTTTCAATGGATAGGGAAAAGGCCATTGATTTATGCGCCCGGTATGCGGCAGACAAAATACTTATAAATATACGAACGGATCTTGAAAACCTGGGCATCGGTTTTAACACATGGTTTTCCGAGCAGAGCCTGTATGATTCCGGAAAAGTGGAAGAATCCATACGGATCGCAAAGGAGAAAAACCTCGCCTACGCGTCCGAAGGGGCGGTATGGTTCAAATCTTCCCTGTTCGGCGACGAAAAGGACCGCGTCATCGTGCGGGGAAATGGACTGACCACCTACTTCGCATCAGACATCGCATATCACATGGACAAGTATGGCCGGGGATACGACCGGGTGATCGACGTATGGGGTGCCGACCACCACGGCTACGTTGCGCGCCTTACCGCCGCAATCACCGCCATGGGGTATAAACCGGAACAATTCAGGGTTGTCCTGGCCCACCTGGTCAATCTCGTGCGAGAGGGAATACCGGTATCCATGTCCACAAGAGCGGGGCAGTTCGTCACCCTGCGGGAAGTCGTCGACGAAGTTGGCGCGGATGCGGCCCGCTTCATTTTCCTGACACGGCATCATGAAAGCCCCCTGGATTTCGATCTGGTACTGGCCAAGCAGAAAACCAATGACAATCCGGTCTATTATGTGCAGTATGTATATGCCCGGATATCCAGCATAATGAAAAAAGCAGCGGCAGAATACGACATCCGCATTCCCGATGCGGACAAAGCGCCGCTTGACCGTTTGACCGAGCCGGAAGAAATCCTGCTCATGAAACACTTTGCCAGGTACCCGGAAGTGATCGCCGGTGCTGCAAAAATGATGGAACCGCACAGGGTTGCATACTACCTGATGGAACTTGCCGCTGCGTTTCATGCCTATTACAATAAGCACCGGGTGTTGAGCGAGGATACAGAAGTAAGCATAAGCCGTCTGTATCTCGTTAAGGCCGTGCGTACGGTCATTGGAAACGGACTGACACTGCTTGGGGTAAGTACACCCGAAATCATGTAGGCTGCCATGAACCGGAAAGCATCAAAAAAGGAAATGAAATCGCAAGGTCTATCTAAAAATGCGCCTTTATGGCTGCTTTTTTTCGTGGCCTGCGGATGCATGTTCGTTCTCGGAGTGCTTGTTGGAAGAAACACAATGCCTGTGCGCTTCGACATGGCGGATTTAAATGAAAAACTGGGGCGTCTCCAGAAAAGCGTTCTCACCGAGGAAGTCGGTGCCGGTGAGAGAGAAACGCCTATAGAGAGCATCCCTTTCGAGTTTTACGAAAAGCTCAGAGATGACAGTCTCTATGTTTTTTCAGACGATGAGGATATGCCGCTTCGACGCATAAAACCGAAATTTGAAAAAAAGCCGTCGACTTCGGCAACCCTCGCCCGGGTCGATACCGAAAAACGGGAGCGAGCCGATGAAAGACCCCGACCATCCCCTTCACAACAGGAAATGCGCAACGACGAGCCATACCAGGCCGATCGTGCTCCTGTCGGCTATGTTATTCAGGTAGCATCGCTGCGCAATATGGAAAGCGCTGAAACCGTGCGTGACAGGTTCCGTTCCAGGGGATATCCCGCCTATACCCAGCAGGCGGTTGTGGAAGGAACCGGAAAATGGTCCCGCGTTCGCATAGGACCTTACAAAGACAAGGAGCAGGCAAGAGACGACCTTATCCGGCTCCAACAGGCAGGTGTTGACGCCATACTGCTCCTGGCGGGGGATGATGAGTAGGGGATGCGTTGTACAGCGATAAATTGCAGACTGCGGGTTGCAGGGCACGTATTTCATATCAGAGGGATCATGCCGGCAACGGGTAAATTGAAAACATACGGATGAAAAAAATGAAAATAACAACCGATGAAGTGCTGCACGTGGCCGAACTGGCCCGCCTGACAATTGACGAAAGAGACCTGGAGCGCCTCTCCGGGCAACTGGGATCCATACTCGAATACGTGGAATCATTAAAAGAGGTGGATACAACCGGGATTCCACCCACCGCCCATGCCGTTTCGACCGAAAACGCCTTCAGGGCCGATGAAGAGGTCCTTTCCATCGACCGCGACAGGGCCCTTGAAAACGCACCGGAAACCGAGGACGGCTTTTTCGTTGTCCCGAAAATTATTGAATAACAGGAATGCATGCCGCCATGCCCGATAAAGAACTCTACGCGCTGACCATCCATGAAGCACAGGCGCTTCTGGCATCAAAAGACATTTCCGCCACCGCCCTCACCGAGTCGATTCTTGCGCGGATAGAAACGGTTGAGCCGGTGGTCGATGCCTACATCACCATCTGCCGGGAAACCGCGCTCAAGGAAGCCCGGGCCGCGGACCGGAAAATAGCAGCGGGGAAAGCCGGCCCGCTGACCGGTATTCCAATCGCCATAAAGGATTTGATATGCACGAAAGGGCATCCGACCACCTGCGCATCAAAAATGCTGGCGGATTTCATCCCCCCCTATGACGCCACAGTAATGGAAAAACTATACGAAAGCGGCGCTGTAATGACCGGCAAGGCCAACATGGATGAATTCGCCATGGGATCTTCAACGGAAAATTCAGCGTTCAAAACCACAAAAAACCCGTGGGACATCAAAAGAATCCCGGGAGGATCGAGCGGGGGTTCGGCCGCTGCGGTGGCCGCAGACATGTGCCTGGGTTCCCTTGGTTCCGATACCGGCGGCTCCATCCGGCAGCCTGCATCCCACTGCGGTGTGGTCGGCGTCAAACCGACCTACGGAAGGGTTTCCCGTTATGGACTGGTTGCTTTCGCATCTTCACTGGATCAGATCGGTCCCATCACCAAGGATGTCACCGACGCCGCCATCCTGCTTGCGGCCATTTCCGGATATGACCGCAGGGATTCTACTTCCATTGATCGCCCTGTCCCGGATTTTCAAGGGGAGCTGGCAGGGGGTATAAAAAATATGACCATCGGCATCCCAAGGGAATACATGGAACAGGAAGGCATTGATCCGGAAGTGCACAGTGCCGTCCTTGGTGCCATCGAGGTGATGAAAGCTGCCGGCGCAACGTGCATTGACGTTTCGCTGCCCCACACGCCCCACGCGGTTGCGGCATACTACCTGATCGCACCGGCCGAGGCCAGTTCCAACCTGGCCCGCTATGACGGGGTCAAGTACGGTTTCAGGGAACATTCACCCGGCGGGGACCTCAAAGACATGTACATCAATACCCGGTCTTCCGGATTCGGGCCGGAAGTCCGGCGCCGCATTCTTCTGGGGACATATGCCCTGTCATCCGGTTATTATGACGCCTATTACAAAAAGGCCTCCCAGATCCGAACCCTCATCCGGAGAGATTTCGAGGCGGCGTTCGGGATGTGCGATGTGATTTTATCCCCCGTGGCACCGACTGCCGCATTCGCCATCGGCGAGAAAGCAGATGATCCATTGCAAATGTATCTATCCGACATATTTACGCTTTCTGCAAACCTGGCGGGCATCCCGGGCATATCCGTACCCGGCGGGTTCACAAACCAAGGGCTTCCTGTCGGGGTTCAATTGATGGGAAACTATTTTGAGGAAGCCGCCATTCTCAGGGCCGCCTATTCATTTGAACAGGCATCGGGGATGCATTTGAAAAAACCGGCACTGGAATAGCTGCCAGGGCGCCTCCATACGCCCAAAAGAAACACAAGGAGAGAATATGTCTGTGCAACCCAAAAAAGAAGATCTGCGAAAAGCAGTGAAATGGATCGGGGAAACCAGAAAATACGAGCCGGAAAAATCCAGCCAGAAGCTGCTGGAGGAGGCCGCCTTGAAGTTCAACCTTTCTCCCACGGATACGGAGTTTCTGTACCGCTGCCTGCGGGGGGAAGTCGATATCGATTAACAGGAGCCATTCCGTGTCAAGAGTCCACATCCTTCCGGAAATCCTTTCCAATAAAATCGCCGCCGGCGAGGTAGTCGAACGGCCGGCCTCCGTGGTAAAGGAACTGGTGGAAAACGCCATTGATGCGGGCAGCGACCGGATAAACATCGATATCGAACATGGCGGGCGATCCATGATCCGGGTCTCTGACAACGGGTGCGGCATGGGCCATGATGATGCGCTATTGGCCATCGAACGATACGCCACCAGCAAAATCGCTTCTGAAAGAGACCTTTTTGACATCCGGAGCCTCGGATTCCGGGGTGAGGCGCTGCCCAGCATTGCAGCGGTCTCTCGCTTCACAATGATTACCCGGGATGAAAAATCCGATGAGGCAACCGAGATCCGCGTGGAAGGCGGTAAAATCAAGTCGGTCAATCCTGCAGGCGCCCCCTCTGGAACCATGATTA
>JAABUA010000091.1 GCA_011389515.1 Desulfobacteraceae bacterium | reverse complement strand
AAGAAAATCCAGGCCAAAATAGCCCGTATTGTTAAAAAAACGGCAAATTTCTGTCGATTTAACTGAAGCGGTATAAAAGGGTGGTGATCCATACGGTTCAACCATAAACATACAATACATATATTTTTCTAAAGAGCAGGGGTTTTTATCTCAACGACTGTTCAAATCTTACATGAAAAGGAGGACATTGATGAGCATGGAATCATATTACAAGGAGGCGATGCAGATCAATACCATCGAAAACCTCGAGGAGCGGAAAAAAGCGGTGGAAGCGTTTGCTAAAAAACTCAATTATGCAGAGCTTCCGGCCAAATTCAATTGGGTTGCGGAGATCTTCGAGGGGCTTCATGTCCGCGAGCGCGGCGACCAGACTGCATTGATCTGGGCGGATTTATCCAGTGATAAAGAAAAGACCATGAGCTACCGCGAGCTGGCCGCTGAAGCCAACCGCTGCCTCAATTTGCTGCGGGAAAAGGGAGTACAGCACGGGGACAACATGTACATGATGCTTCCCATTGTCCCGGAAACCTGGATTACCACGTTGACATCGCTCAAGGGAGGCCTGATCAACGTCCCCACGGCCACATCCATGACCGCCCGTGAACTGCAGTTCCGGTTTCAGGCCTATCAGCCGGATACCATTGTCGCAGACGAGAGCTATGCCGATCTCATTGACGAGGCCATCGCAAATACCGACGGCAAGCCCAAGGTTAAGCTGGTTCTGGGAAAGAGAGATGGCTGGACCAGCTTTGACGAGCTGGCGGGGTTTTCAGAGGAGGCTGAAGGTGCGGACATCAAGAAGGACGATGTCCTGTTTTGTTTTTTTACCTCCGGGACGACGGGGCTTCCTAAACTGGTGGGACACAGCGCGATGTCCTATCCCCTGGGACACCTCTCCTCCTCGCTGATGATCGGGCTGCAACCGGGCAAAGTCCACCACAATCTCAGTGCACCGGGGTGGGCGAAATGGGCATGGAGTTCTTTTTTCGGGCCGCTCAATGTCGGTTGCACCGTGGCCGCATTTAACTTTGCCGCACTGGATCCCAAAAAGTACCTGGAGTTTGTATCCAAGTACAAGATCGCTACATTCTGCGCACCTCCCACGGCCTGGCGAGCCTTCGTGGGCCTGGACCTCAGCCAGTTCGATTGGAGTCACCTGAAGTTTTCGGTCAGCGCCGGTGAACCCCTCAACCCGGAAGTCATTCAGCAGTGGAAGAAGCACACGGGAACGTCGATCCGGGATTTTTACGGCCAGACGGAATCCACGGCCATGATTGGTAACCCGCCCTGGTGGGAAGACAAGATGCGCTATGGCTCCTTCGGGTACCCCTCCGACTTTTACGACATCACCCTGGCCGACGACGACGGCAAGGAGATTACCAAGCCGGGAGAAACCGGGCATATCGTCGTACGGACTTCCCGCTGGCGGGCCATCGGGTTGTTCACGGAGTACGTCGGCAACCCGGAGATGATGAGCCAGTCATTCATCGGCGATTTCTACTATTCTGGCGACCGGGCGTATTTTGACGAAGACGGTTACTGGTGGTTCGTGGGCCGGGCCGATGACGTGATCAAGTCATCCGACTTCCGCGTGGGACCGTTTGAGGTGGAAAGCACGCTTATCGAACATCCATCCGTTGCAGAAGCAGCAGTGGTCGGAAGTCCGGACCCCCAGCGCTACCAGCTGGTAAAGGCATACGTCATATTGAGCCAGGGGTATGAACCATCCAGGGAACTGGCGCTCGAGTTGTTCCAGCACACCATCAATATTCTTGCCAAGTTCAAGATCCCCCGCATTATCGAGTTCGTGCCCGAGGTGCCCAAGACCATCAGCGGCAAGATCCGACGGATTGAACTACGGGAGCAGGAAGTCAAGAAAAAGGAAGACGGGGTGGAAAGAGCCCCGAACGAATATTTTTACGGGGATTTTCCCGAACTCAGTTCAAAGAAATAATAACAGGAGGACGGGCAGTGCTTGATTTTCCCGACAGGAGTTTTTCGGGCAGTGCCGGTTAAAGAACCGGGCCGGCAGTCTTGCCGGCCCAACCAGGCAAAAAAAGCAATAAGGAGGGGAAAGGGATGAAGGATAAACTGTACAAAAAGGAACTGTTTCTCACGGTCTTGTTTTTTGTCATCCTGCTTGTTTTCGGGCATTGCGCCCAGATTTTCGTGTTGTTTCCAGGCCTGCAGGGAGGGAATATGTGGGGGTTTCCGGTGCATTACATCGTGCCCGTCCTCATGGGGTGGTTCGGCCTCCTTATCCTGACGATAATTATGGCCCTTGTTTTGAACAAATTCGATGATGATATGGAAGAATTGGCGGAATCCATTGAAAAGAAAAATTCAAAATAAAATAATAAGCAATCGATGAGGAGGCATAAATGGAAACGTATGAATTTGTTCTTCCCAGTATGGCCATGGGATTGGGTGTTGTTATCGTTCTTTTTGCCATTTTTTACTATGTGGGGTATCGATCGGCAAAAATGACGTCCAGCGCGGAGGACCTCTACGCTGCAGGATATTCCATCGGGCCGGTCACAAACGGCCTTGCAATGGCGGCCACGTGGGCCAGCCTTGCGACCTTCATGGGGGTTATCGCCCTCATTTACGCGCTCAAGGCACCGTTTGTATATCTCTGGATTCAATGGGCCCTGTCCATACCGCTGCTGACGCTTCTTTACGGGTCATACCTCAGGCGGATGAAGGCCTTTACGCCGGCATCCTTCATCAAGGTGCGCTACGGCAACGAGGCGGCCATCATTATCATTGTCTGGATGTGTCTTGCCATGGTCATGTATGCACTCGGCCAGATGATCGGACTGGGAATGGCCTTCGAGGTTCTGTTCGGTATTGATTATAACTACGCATTGATCATCGTGGGTATCGCAACTGTCGGTTTCATCACTATGGGCGGTATGTACGGCGCTTCCTATAACGCCGCTTTTCAGATGGTCGTCATGACCCTTGCGATCGTGCTTCCCATGGGGGCCATCATGAAAACCATGGGATCATCGGGATGGTGGTTCCCGCCGCTGGGCTACGGGGACCTGGTTCCAGGGATGATGGCAGCCATACCTGATTTTTTTGACATGCGATACGATTACCGGTGGTATTTTGCTCTGATCCCGGCCTTTACCATGGGTCCGATCGCGCTGCCCCACCTGGCCATGCGTATTTTCACGTCCCCCAGCGTCAAGAGCGCCCGTTGGTCCGTGGTCTGGTTTATCCTGTTCCTGGGCCTGCTCTTCTCCGGCACCTATACGGCCGGTTTTGTCGGGAATGCTTTCCGTGCGGAAACGGGGATGCAGATTCAGCCTGCAGATATGACCATATTTGCGCTCAATGTTTACTATAACCCGGCCATCGTTGCCGCGTTCGTCATCGGCGGGGCAGTTGCTGCGGGCCTTTCCACCATCGGCGGAAACCTCATGGCCATATCCGGGCTTATCGGAGCCGACTTTCTGGGCATAATCCGCCCGAAGATGGAGTCCAAACAGAAAATGACCTATGGATATGCAGCCCTGGGTGTCGGCGGCCTTGCAGCGATCCTTCTGGCATTCAATCCGCCTGCCTTCCTGGTTACCAGTATTCTATGGGCATTCGGCCTCCTGGCTACGGCGGTCGCCCCGAGCATCCTGCTGGGCGTATGGTGGAAGCAGTCCAACAAGGCGGCGGTAATCGTCAGTTCCCTGTTCTGCGGCGCCATATATATCGTTATTTCGCCACACGTGCTGGGCAATATCGTCGTGGGAAGCGGCCTTGTGGCCGCCCTGGGCATGTCCGGCGCCATGGTGACTGTGCCTTTGGGGTATGCGTCGATTATTATCCTGTCGCTGCTCTTTAATAAAATGGGAATCACCCCGGTGGACCTGGAAACAAAGAAGATGGTCGACCGGATCCACGGTTGGGGGTCGGATTATGACGAAGCCCGCTACAACGGAACGATCATGCCGATTGGTGTAGTGGTTATCAGTGCGGCCATATTCATCTGGGGGCTTCAGCCCTGGTAGGCCATCCGGATTTCTTCGGCGCATAAACCGATAAAGAGGCAGGGGAACGGTTGCATTTCCCCTGCCTCTTTTTGCGAGTTCGTCAAGCTTGATGAACTCGTAAAAAGTCACAAGATAGGTAACAGATGGCTACGTTAAAAGTTCCATATACAAGGCGTAGCAAATTTTCATACGCGAAGGCATACATGTAGTATGTTGAGTGGATGAAAAATTGTTACAACGCAGTAGATGGAACTTTTTACGACGCCATCAAGCTTGGTTTTTGTAAGTGATTATCATCGACAAAAGAGATATGGTGCTAATATTACATTTTGGGAAGAAGTGCACAGGGAGGGATCGATAAATGAGGATGTATGGGGACTTTGCCGACAGGGGATGCAAATGAATTATTTTGGTGCCATGAAGGATGTTCTGCAGCTTGACGAAGCGGTTTATTCACAGTTGATGACCAGCGGGAAAATTGTTCGGTACTGCATGCTCAACGTGCTGGCTCTTGGAATGATTCATGCGTTGTTTTCTCTGTATTACAGTGGTTTGCTCTGGTCCGGCGAAGTTCATTTTGTCGAGAAGTTCTTTTTCGCGCTGGCCGGAGTCGGCGTGGCTTTTTTGTTGCACGCAGGTGCCGGGCTGTTTTTGTGGGTTTTTACCCGCGGCGCCGGCGGGCGGATCGAATTTTTGCCGGTGTATTTCAACATGGGTATTGCCATGATTGGATTGTGGCCGGTCGCCCCTGTTTTGTCGGCCATTCAGGCAGGTTTCAGGGGGTCGGGATTGTATTTCCTGCTGGGAGCGACATCCATTTATGGGCTTGTGGTCATTTTTTTCGGGGCCAAGAGCGCCTCGCAGCTTTCCATGGTCAGGATGACGGCAGCCTTAGCGGTATGCATCATTGTCATTGGATCGATGCTCTATATCTGGTTGTAAAAAAGGGGTTTCAAAGCGAACCCCGATTGCAGTACAAGCCATCTCAAAAAAAAGATTTTGGTTCAAGATCAAGGCGGAGGTGAAATTTAAACCGGAGGCATACTGCAGTATTCCGAGGATTTAAATTTTACCGCCAACGAAGATATTGGGCCAAAAGATTTTTTTGAGATGCCTTGTAGAAAAATGCCAAGGTAAAAGGGAACCATATATGGCTGAAACTGCCAAACTTGAACATTTTTTTAAAGTCATCACCAGCGTAAGCCATGCGCTGCATGAAAGCGCCGATTTGAGTGAAACACTGCAGATCATGGTGAGTACCGTTACCGAGGTTTTTGATGCAAAGGGTTGTACGCTTCGTGTTCTTGATGCCACCGGAAAAGAATTTGAACTCATGGCGGCAACGGGTCTTAGCAGCGCATACCTGGAAAAAGGGGTTGTCATCGCTGATCCGCACCACTCTGAGGTTTTCGAGGATAAGTTGGTCGTTATCAACGATGTGGCCAATGATCCACGCATACAATATCCGAATGCCGCTATAACAGAAGGGATTGTATCGATTATCGGTGTTCCCGTCCAGGTAACGGGCAATATGCGAATGGTCCTCAGGATTTATTTCGACAAAACCCTTGATCTTACGGATGAAGACCACCGGCTCCTGTATTACATGGCCCAGCAGAGCGCCATCGCCATTAAAAACGCCATGCAGCATACCCGGTATTTGGAGACGTTCAGGAAAGTGTCCACAGCCATACATGAAGGAGATGCGGTAAGCGATATACTCGAGACCATCGTTTCCACCCTTCGGGAAATCATGGAAGCCCGCGGCTGTATTTACTGGATCGTGGACACCGATCAGAAGCAGCTGTATATGAAGGTTACAAGCGGTTTTCAGATGAATTCCCTTTCCCATATCAGTTATGGTACCCTGAAGGAGGTTTTTCAGTTTGACCAGGAAAAAGAGGTGTTTTTCAAGGATGTGCGGGAAGATCCCCGTATCCCCAGCACCACCGGACTGGGAAAGCAGATGGTGATTTCGATTCTGGGTGTTCCATTTCATATCGTGGATCAGTACAAGGGAATTCTTGCCGTCTATTTCAGCAAGCCCCGTAAGCTGCTGCAAAGCGAGGTCAACTTTGTCAGGGATTCCGGCAGGCAGGGCGCAATCGCACTGCACAAGGCGTTCCGCTATGATGAGCGCATGCTGAAAGCCTTCAGGGAGATTATTGAAGGACTTGTTCTGGCCCTGGAAGCAAAGGACGTTTGCACCCACGGCCACTCTCTCAATGTGGCCAACTACGGCAAAATGACTGCGGAGCAGATGGGGTTGTCTGCGAGGGAGGCCGAAGAGATTTACAGGGGGGGGCTTTTGCATGATATCGGTAAGATAGCGATGCAGGACAATATCCTGGGTAATCTTGGCCACCTGTCTCCGGGGGATTTTGAAACCATAAAAAAGCATCCCGTTATCGGAGCGAAAATTATCGGCCGCCTGTCCCTTCTCAATGAAGTGACGCCCATTATTCTGTATCATCACGAAAGGTATGACGGCAGTGGTTACCCGGAAGGACTGATGGGTGATGCGATTCCAATGGGTGCACGGATTATCGCTGTGAGCGACGCCTTTGATGCCATGACATCGGATCGTCCCAAAAAGGACAATGAAAATATGAGCATTGCCAAGGCCCTGAACCTGTTGCAGCTGGAGGCGGGAACAAAGTTCGATCCTGAGGTGATCAGAGCCTTTGTCCAGGCCATAGAAATGAACATCGATTCGGTCTGCCCTTACACAAGGCCCGACGAGGATGTGGAGCAGGATGCGCTGAAAAATAATACCTGCGAAAAGCGTAAACCGCATCTTTTTGATTGGGTCAAGCGGTGCATACCGGGATTCTGAAATTTGCCCGGAATTGTCTTTTTATCCCGGGAAGAACAGCGGCTTCATAGAGAGTTGATGGTTTTTACGGGAAATGCAGGAAAAAATCGAGGCGCAGTTTGCCTTGGGCCGTCCGGATGCGCTTGAACGCCTCTTTTAATGCCTGTCTTTCAATGTGGTTGAGGTTTCCGGGCTGCAGGTAGTTGTCCGCAGGAGCGCCGTTCTTGTTCATTACCGTTACCTGGTGTTTCAGCCGCTGGTGCATCAGGTATTCATAGGCATGGGAGAGATTGTCCAGCGTTTCCTTGTCGATTGTTTTCTGATGAAAGGCCGCATCGAGCCTTTTGATGGTGTTTGTTTCCACAAGATCCCCCTTGAGCGCGTAGATTCTTGCGAAATCGACCACAAGCCGCATGGCGCTCTTGATATCAAGACCTCCTTTTCGTTCGCCTTTCTCCTCCAGAACAAAATTGCCGAAAAAGCTCAAAGGGGGTTGGATGTGCATGTTGTTCTGTGCCAGATACCGTAAAAATCCCGGATATTCTTTCAACCGTTCAAAAAGGGATGTGTGAAGTTTTTTTACCAGCTCATCGCTGCCATATCCCAGGCGGAAGTCGAAAAAAATGCCTGCTTTGAGGAGGCGCTCCGGATCATCACTTTCGATCCACTTGCGATGATATTCTTTCCAGCGGGACAGGGGCTGGCACCATGTGGGATTTTTTGCCATGATATCGAATTCGCAATGGGTCTGCCCGATTTCATGCAGCCAGTCGCATACGCGGGTGCCCAGGTCAAGGAAATAGCGTTTGACAAATTCCACGTCTTTTTCCGGTACGTCTTCGTAAACAATGGCGTTGTCCTGATCGGTTTTCAGGGTCTGTTCCCTCCTCCCTTCAGAGCCGAAAAGCAGAAATGCAAACCGAACCGGCGCAGGCCCGGCGCTTTCCATGGCTATTTCCATGACCCGCACAAGCATTTCATCGGTAAGCGCCGTGATGATGGAGTTCAGATGGGTTGAACGCGCACCGTTTTCAATGAGTTTGCCGATGAGCATCGGCAGCTTGCCGTAACAGGCTTTGAGCCCTTCGAGCCCTTGGGCCGTGCTCATTTCCTGCACCAGGAACACCGGCGACAATGTCTGGGCCAGGAAAATATCCCTTTCGGTAATGACGCTGCCGATGGCGCCGTTATCCCTGACGGCAAGGTGTTTGACCTGGTTCCGCATCAT
>JAABUA010000090.1 GCA_011389515.1 Desulfobacteraceae bacterium | reverse complement strand
GCGATTGGCAACGCACTGGGGGAAAAGCGTGGAATCGCTTAAATCGGCCATCAGCCATCAATTACAATTCTTTGCATTTATCGATAGACATTATGATCAGGAAGATCTCGTAGGGGCACCCCTTGCGGGTGCCCGAAATCAGGGCACCCACAAGGGGTGCCCCTACGAGGTCCTCCTGAATCATGACTATTGATAAATGCAAAGAATTGTATTTCAATAATTACAAATAGAAATATCATCATGAAAACAAAAAGCGCCCTGGTACAAGAAATTGAAAAACGGATAAATGCCTATATATCGGATTCCATTGAGGCAAAACAATCCATAAAAATTGCTTATCTTTTCGGATCGGTTTTGCATCCGGAAAAATTCAGACCCAAATCCGATATCGATCTGGCGTTTCTCCTGTATCCATCCCTCTATAAAGAGGACCCGCTTATATCTTCGTCCCCGGCTTATATGGCCGCCACAGAAATCGGACTGATGGCAAACCGGCAAACAGATGTCATTATTTTAAATGCAGCATCCATCGAAACGACGTATCAGGTGGTAACAACAGGGATTGTCCTATATGAAGCGGACCATGAAAACCGGCATCAACCTTTTCTTCAAAAATTGCGGGGTAAGAATTTAATTGAGGATTCCGTCTCAGAAGCCATAATTGACATGAAACTGGGATTGGCAATGGAGGAAGCCGATACAGGGGAGTATGTCTCGGATGAAACCATCTTTTCCAAACTCAAGAAGTGATTCATGAAAATTCTTTGCACAAAAAATTCAATAAAGACCTTGATGACGTTATGAATAATGGCAAACTAAGAAACCGTCTTCTAAAGCTCTGCGGAGATAAGACTCGGCTGCAGCAGTACAAAAGCATCCATGTAAACAGTACAAGCCATCTCAAAAAAAAATTTTGGTTCACGATTTATACAGAAGGTTCTTAGAAGGACTGCAGACCGTTTGCCCGGGCGCCCTGGTTGAGCTGGTGGTCAAAGCAGGCGAAAAAAATGTTGTCGCCCACTTGCGACCGGATGAGAAGAGCCGAGGCCAGATGTACGGCATCAAAGCCGCGCAACGCGTGGTGTTGTAAAACGGTATCGATGTATGGGTTTAACTCGTCACACACTTCAACCCGAATCATAGACTGCCACTCCGTCTGAAAGGTTCTCACAAGATCCTGAGTGACGGCTTTGCCAAGGTCTTCTTCGCGCTGTTTTCGATAAATGACGGCCATGGTTTCCGCGTAAGCCGCTGAAGAAGAGACGATTGCTTTGGCCTCATTCCATTTGGACAGGACCTCCGCTGTGAAAAGTTCCTGGAAATATCGTTTTACCAGGGCGCTGGTATCCAAATACAAAATCATCGGCGATCTTCCAGTACCATTTCAGAGGCGGATTTGCCGGACGTGCGTAGCGGCGGCGCGAAAGATTGAGGGGGATTCAGGGTCGGCATCTTGATGACACCTTCTTTAATTAAAGGCGCCAGCGCCAGATGCAGTGAAGTGCCTGAGGCGTTTTCCCGGATGATTCTGGCAATCGGTTTTCCCCGTTCCGTGATGATGATATCCTCACCGGTTTTGACCCGTTTTAAATAACTGCTTAAATTGTTTTTTACGTCTTTGATGCCGGCTGTTTCCATTCCGCCCCCCTTGGACAGTTTCGTGGCCCCAGGCAAAAATACAGTGACATTCGATGACTGATAGGTCTCTGTATTTGGGGCCGGTTCCACTCAGATATATTTTGGTAACCCGGATTTTATAGCTACTTTTTATAAAAAGTAGCAACTTTGGTCTGAAAAGTCAATATGATGATACACCATCACCTCGTTATGATCACGTTTGGTTGGCAGTATTGATTAGGCATAAGCGCATTTATAGCCCGGAGAAGGAAAGCATCATTTTCAATCATCTGAATTTTCATCACGCTCCCGGTCAATATAAACATTTACCGCTGCGGGTGTCGCACCGATGGTATTTTCCGTCAATCCGGCCAGTTTTTGGGTAAAGGATGGGATTGCTGGAAAGACCACCCTTTCAGGCAGGATGGACGCTACGGGCTCGCTGGATCATCGCTTTTACGGCCGCACTCGTCTTGATGGCATATTGCTCGATTTCTGGATGTTTTAACGAAAACACTCTAAAAACCTCGTCCGCAAACGCCTGGCCGATGGTTTCAACACCTTGAAAATCGAAGATGACAACCTTGAACCGGTCGATCCGCGACAGCAACCGCTTGGCCTGGGACCGTGACACCAGTTTATCATCGCCATACAACGCCAGCCGAACAGGAACAACGGTTTTGTTAAACCCGAAATCATCCCCGCTTGTATATTCATCAAATATTTTTTTGGTTGTACGGGCGGTGTGGTTATTCAGCTTCATCCAGACAAAAGTGCCGGAAGACTTCGTCCCGTTAAGAATCCAGTCTTCTTTTTCTCCGAATTTATGCGTGAAATAAACATCCCCTGAAAGTATGTCAAAATCGTCAAACATTCGGGAGGTAAAAAAAATACCCTCCCCAGAATGGTTTTCAGGGTCGGTTGTCAGTTTTCCCTTGGCCAGTTCCAGCACAGAATGTTTTTCATCCAACAGTCCCAGTTCGTTCTGAATTTTTTTAAATATTCCCACCCCGTTGTCATAAATGCTAACCTGGGTGCTCACCGCAGTTTTATTCAGCCGTACAACAATACGCTCCGCCTCAGAGTGGTCAATGGCATTGTTAAACATCTCAGTAAACCCATAGCGCCATATATCCACCACATTTTCCGGCATTTTTCCAATGTTTGGAAAAATATCCTCACGCCATACCACATCCTCGGCCAGCCCCGGACGCAATTCGTACACATAGCGCAGCTCCACCTGCGGATGTAGATGGTATGCCCGGTTCCTGGTGCTGCCCTGTGCTACAAGGGATTTTTCGCCAACAAGTCTCTTCAGGTGCTTGTAAACCGCCTGCCGCGAAATCCCGAACTTTTTACCCGCAACAACCGCTATTTTATCCGGGTGCTTCTCCACATTCTGAAGGATGAAATGCCGTATTTCTTCTCCCCTCGTTTTTATCTTTTTCATAATTACACCGCCATAGTAGACGCATGTTAAATTGTAAACCTTATTAAAGAATTTTGTAAACCCTGTTTTGTTTATTGTCAACCCCTGTTTTGGCTTCCTGTTATGCGCAATCATCCAGGCAGTCCCCTGGTTTCACCTCAAAAATACCTTGGCGTTAATGCCCAAAGAAAAATCGTAAGCCAAACTTGCGGCGGATTGAAGACCTTTTATTTGACATTACGTCGGTAATTATTTACAGTAAAAATTGTAGGTTGCAAAAAATAAGGAGTTAACGATGTATGCAAAATTAACCAGTAAAGGCCAAATCACTTTACAGCTTTGATCAAAAATTGGCTCATTATCTTTCCGTACGGATGCCATAAAAGCAAACACCAGGTTAAACCAAAATGAAAAACACATCCCAAAAACTTTACGATCTTTGCCGCGAATATGGCGTCCTTGATCTATATGTTTTCGGCAGCCGGGCAGACGAAATTTCAGCCATGGTCCGGAACCTTCCCGAATCGCACCTCCCCACTGACGCGGATGTCGATATCGGTATTCTTCCGGAAGATTCAACCCCTTGGAATATAGAAAAAAAAGTCAACCTGACCATTGCACTCGAAGATTTATTTCATGTTGGCAGGGTCGACCTGGTGCTTCTACCCGAGGCGGACCCGTTCTTGTGCGCGGATATCATTGCCGGGGAACTGCTGTATACAAAAGACCCTGACCAGCAGGCAAGATATGAATTGTTCGTTCTGAGAAGAGCCGGGGATCTGCTGCCTTTCAAAAAAGCCCGTACACGCATGATCTTGGAGGAAGGCGCCCGATGACCCCGAGCCGGATACGATCGGATGTGGTTGTAGAACGAATCGCATGGATTCGCGAGATGGGATTTGTCCGGCCCAGATTCCCCATCAAAACCCGGGCAGCCGAAACTTCATGGTCACTTCGCCGGTGTCCTTGTCGATGCGTATCATTTTTTCGTCTGTGGTTCCCGGATCGATCTTTTTTCCCGTGGCCATTTCCAGCAAACCGCTGATAAAAGACATTCCCGTGTTGAGCACCTCTTCCATCTTCTCCGACGGCTGATTGGCAAAGATGTTTCCGGCCCCGTCGCCGTTTTCGGGTTCCCCGCCCTCTTCGGCATCGTAGGCGATTTCGGCTTCCTTCTCGTTTAGCACTTTTGGATTTAAAAAGTGCGGCGTATCCTCGGCAATATCCTCGGTCGCTTTCGGCTCTGCAACCACCAACTCCGGCTCTTCCTGCATCATTTCCCGCAGCTGGTTGAGCAGCTCCGTTCGCTTTTCCCGGGAAAACTCAACCATGTCCGTGGTGCCGTCAAACACGCCCTGAAACAAATCCGTTTTGAGCTGGATGCCCGCGTAGATTCTCTCCTCGATGCTGTTTTTGGCAATCAGGTTGATCACATTGATGGTGCCGCTCTCCTGGCCGATGCGGCTGACGCGGCCGATACGCTGGTTCATGCGCGCCGGATTCCAGGGTAGCTCAAAATTAATCACGCAGTCTGCGGCCTGGAGGTTGAGCCCCGTACCCCCGGCGTCCGTGGACAGAAACACGCGACAGTCGGCATTGTTGGTGAACTCGTCGATCAGATCCTGGCGTCGGTGGACCGGGATTTTCCCGGATAGCTCCACAAAGGGAATGCCGGCGTTGGAAAGCTGCCGGGCGATCAGGTAGGTCATGGTCGTCCATTCGGAAAATATCACGACTTTCCGGCCATCATGGACACCAATATCGGAAAGAATGGACGCCAGCTCCTTGAGCTTCGGCGAGATCTGGGTTTTGCGGTCAATCAGGTACGTGGAGTTGCAGACCTGGCGCATTTTGAGGAGCAGTTCCTGGATGCGGCGCAGGTCCATGGGAGTGAGAAATTTCTTGTTAATCAACGGCAGCAGGGACTGGGTCAATCCGCTGTGGATCTTTTGCTGCCGGTCAGAAAGCTCGATGTAATAGTTGTTGACGATCTCGTCGGGCAGTTGCTCGAGCACGTCCTTTTTCTTCCGGCGAACGACGATGGACTGCAGCTCCCTGTGCAGCTTGTCCAGGTTGCGGTAGCCCAGAATCTTGCCTTTCTTGTTCCGGCTCAGCATAAAATGATCTGCCGCAAAGGACCACAGGGGCGAGAGCCGGTCCGGGTCCAGAAACTGGACAATGGAATACACGTCTTCAAGCTTGTTTTCCAACGGGGTGCCGGTGAGAACCATTGCATGCTTGCGCGGAATGCGCTTGACGGCATCCGCGGTCTTGGTGTTGAAATTCTTGATCCGCTGGGCCTCGTCAAGAATCACAAGATCCGGCCTGAAGCGGGAAATGGGCCCCACATCCCGAAGCACCGCCTCGTAATTGGTGATTTTAAACAGACAATCATGGGTGCCATAGATCCGGCGCCGGGCATCTGCGCTTCCCGCAACAATCATGGCCTTTTCATCCGTAAACCGCTCGATCTCACGCTTCCACTGCTCTTTGAGCGATGCCAGGGTGACAACGAGCACCCGGTCAAATCCAAACACGTCCCTTTTCAAAATGGCCGCGGCAACGGCCTGCAGGGTTTTGCCCAGGCCCATCTCATCTCCGATCAGGGCGGCTTTTTTGTAAAGCGCAAACTGAACGCCCTCTTCCTGGTACGGATAAAGTTGGGCCTTGATTGCGGAAAAATCCAAGCCCCTATTTTCCGCCAACGTATCCATCTTCCGGTCAAGCCAGAATTCATCGAGTTTTTCCCATACAATCCGGTCGATGCGCACCCGCTTGAACCGTTCCGGCAGCGACAACAGTGGTATGAATGCACCCGGATCATCACCCCGGAAAAGACTGTTGTCATCAAAATGTTCGGAAAGGACCGCCTGGATTTCTTCGGGTTCGCTTTCCCGGTTCTCGCAGAATATGCGGGGCCGTCCGGCCACAGAATCCCAGAAAATATCAATAAAAGGGAAGACTTCGGCGGCCGCCGCTTTCTGAAACCTTTTCTGATCCTTCAAGTGCCGGTGTACGGCAATCAAATGCTTGCATGTATTGAGCCGATTGGTCGTAAAATCCGGACACGAGCATCGGCCGATGCCGTTGACCGGATCATGAAAGGTCACAATGTATTGCTTTCCGGCCGGGCTTTCCACCAGGTGCTCCCCCTTGAACATGTCGCCGGCATAAATCCCCATCTTTTCATTTCTAGCCCGCTTTTTACGGTCTTCTAATGCTTGCGCCCGGATCTCATCGGGACTCAGATATGGTTCTTCAGGCGCTTCCCCAGCCCCTCCCGCAGCGGATGGGTCCGAAAACCGAATATTTTGCGAAATATCCAGCAGCGCCGCCACGGTATGCTTGCACCCCACCCCCGGATAGGGGCAGTCGCACGAGGTGTCCATACGATCCCCATTGATCTGTATCCGGATGGTGTAATCCCCGTAGTTGCCGTCCACGGCATATTCAAACAGCCCGTTTTCGTCATCCCTCCGGCGGCCCACGCATGCACCGTATTCAAAAAGCCGCTCACCGCGCTTGTAGATGATGCCCGTATCCGCCACATGTTTTCGGATATAATCAGGCGTCAGAATCTCCATGGTTTTTTCCTTTCAAAACAGCACATCCCTTAAAAAGCAAATCCGCCGGCCCTTCCGGCGGCATCCCGCAACCGACCAGTTCAAAGCTATTACCAAATCCGCTGGAAAAGATCAACGATCCTGAAGGAAGACGCCCGATGACCCCAAATTATTTCCCATTAATGATTCACTTCAACGGTCAGTTTCAACCCAACACTATGCAGAACGGAACTCAAGCTTTTCAATTTTGGATTTCCCTGTGATGAAAGAATTCGATAAAGATTTTCCCGGTTGAGTTTCGTTTCCCGTGCTATTTCCGAAATACCTTTTGCGCATGCAACGTCTTTTAGTGCCAGGAGAAAAACTTCCTGGGAGCCATCCTCCAATGCGGCGTTCAAATATTCTACGGCTTCAAAAGGATCAAGAAGATCTTCTTTGAGATTGCGTTCATAATTTTCTGTTATTTTTTTCATTTTGACCTCCTTTGGAAATCAGCCCAATATTCCTGCGCCAGCTGAATGTCTTCTGACTGAGACTTTTTGGACCCTCCGCACAGTAAAATCACGATAGTCATCTCTGACTTTCCATAATAGACTCGATATCCTGGGCCATAATCCACTCGCAACTCATGCACACCTTTTCCAACAGACTTACAATCACCAAAATTTCCAAGCCTTACACGATTCAGTCGAACTCGAATACGCGCACGCGCAGAGAATGGATTGTTTCCTTCTTCCGTTATATATTCATATAGTTTTATTTGGGGATTATCCATAGCCATATAGTAGCTTTAAAACGACACATGTCAAGTTTTTTGTGATGAACAGTAAATCTCATAGCCACAGCATCACCGCAAAATATGCCCAGCTCCCGCCAATCCAACCCTCTCAATTGCCTGGCAATTGAAAATGACCCTGAAAGAATGCGTTTTCGAAATTTATCCGCTTGAATTAGTCTTCTGCAAAGGACCACAGGAGCGAGAGCCGGTCCGGGTCCAGAAACTGGACAATAGAATACACGTCTTCAAGCTTGTTTTCTTGCCGGGCGTGACCACGTTTGATTGACATTATTATATGAATCTGTATACTTATTCATATAAAATAGGAAATAAACGGAGGCAAAAATGCGTGTCAGTGAAAGGGGACAAATTACAATCCCAAAGGAAATCAGGGATCAATTCGGCTTCGGAGAAAACACCGAGGTGACGTTTGTGGTCCGTGAGGGACGAGTGGAATTGGTGAAAAGCCTAAAAAACACGGATGAAAAAATAGAGACCCTTTACGGCAAAAAGCGGTTTAAACGCAGCACGGTAACTTTTCTCTGCCCTTCCTGACGAACTTGTGCAATTTTTGCACAAGTTGCTTTTTCTTCCATTTCTAAGGATAGGCTCACTCCTGCTCCCACGTCACCCTGAGAACCTCCTCCACTGTCGTAACGCCGGACAGCAGTTTTCGAATCGCATTTTCCCGCAGGGTTACCATTTTTTCCGCCAGGGCCATCTCCCGGATTTTTCCCAGATCCGTGCTTGCCGTGGTCATATCCCGCAAGCCCCGGGTATACGGCATCACCTCAAACACCGATGTCCTGCCGTAATATCCCGTGCCCCGGCACTTGA
>JAABUA010000008.1 GCA_011389515.1 Desulfobacteraceae bacterium | reverse complement strand
GGATTTCCAGAAAAAAGATAAAATGACGCCTTTCCGTCAGTTCAATTTCCAGGAACGGTTTTTCACCTTAGGGGTAGGACAGGCCTTTAAATGGGCCAGTCTGCAATGCTACCTGAACAGGGGGGTTATGGATAACAACCTTACGGGGAGCAGAAATACACCGGTGGCCAATTACAGTATATATGCGTCTTTTTATCCGACTGCCTGGCAGGCTTATTCCCTGTATGGTCGGACCGGGCAGGATCTCTACAACGACAATCCACAGAGATCAAAGAGTGCAGGGGTAACCGGAACCTGGCGGTATAAGCAAGCAAACCTCAACCTGAATTATCAGATAAGCGAAGTTACCATAAACACGTACCGAAGGACGAGCGACCCGATAATCCCGTCTGACGGTTCAACTACCACATTTATTGGAAGAACGGAGGTCCTGTTGTCCTCCCTGAACTATACCTTGCGGAATGATCACATCCTCTCCATCAGGGGCTATTGGATCAACAACCAGAATGAGAGTGGATCGTTGCAGGAAACGTCATTCTTGTTGAGCTATACCATCCCGCTGGGCATACCGGTCAGAAAAAAGAAAGGCATTGGCGGCATCCGGGGGACGGTTTCCGACGCCGAAGGGAAACCGTTGCAGAATGTAGTGATCGAAGTGGGAGGTCTGACCGCGGTAACGGACAAAGCCGGCGACTTTGTCTTTCCGGGCTTCAAACCGGGAACCTATTATCTGGGAGTGGCGCAGGGTTCCATCGGGATGGGAAGAATCACCAGCGAAAAGACGCCGCGCCCCATAGAGGTAAGGGGCGGAGAGACGTCACAGGTATCCATCAGGATCACGCCGTCGTGCCGGGTGACCGGTCGTTTGTCCCTGCGTGAACCGGACAGCGACGGGATTGTTCGTACAGAGATAAAACAGGACCAGGCCAGGGAGTTTTTTTTGAAGGGGCAGGAGGGGGCGCCGGACAAGGACAAATCGGCGCTGAAGCTGGGGAACATTCTGGTGGAAATCTCACGGGGTGAAGAAAGCATCCGGCAGGTGACCGATGACAAGGGGCGATTCTCGTTTTATGACCTGCGGCCGGGCATATGGACGGTGAAGGTGGCTGCCGACGACCTGCCTGCCTACCATTATGTTGAAAAAGAATCTTATTCGATTGAGTTAAAGAGCGGGGAAGAGAAGGTCATTGATATTCAGGTTCTCCCGCGTGTGAGAAAAATCCAGATGATCGATGAGGGGCAAATCAGGTAGAGACGTTTCCCTGTAAAGGGGTCAAAGTCGACTCTTGGCCTAAATACAAATGATCCGTAATTCCACTGCCGTGTTTCTGATCTTCACCGGCCAGATAGGAGAACAGAGTATCGAGGCCCGCTATGAGGATGAAACGGTTTGGCTGACGCAGAAGCTTATGGCCGAACTGTTTGCAGTGGATGTTCGGACGGTCAGCGAACAGATTACCGACATCTATGCCACCAGCGTCGATTACAACCGCGAGTCTTTGTTTTTCCGTGAACCGCCTGCTTACGCCTTCAGATATTTCAAAAAATCCGCCTCAACCCGCTCGGGTGACGCGATCCAGCGCACCTCGGCGTCATAGTCCTTGGAACCAGGGGAAGGTAAAAAAAGAATCTTCTGGCCGTGTTCTTTATGGTCTATATAAAAGATCCCTTTGCTGGACCGGGCTACAGATAAGTTTTCAAATTCATGAATTACTTGCAATTAATGATCTCCTTTTAGGGATGAATACGAATAGATGCCGCACATTTCAAGCATAGCCCAACAGCGAAATCCAAGTCAAGCGGATGCACAAAATATATGCCGCTGCAACGGGGGCTTTCTTACAGCCCGGATATGACACCCTGTTTTTCAGGAAAACATCGGAAAAAATTGTACTATATTCTGGAAATTTCCTTTCAAAATGATTTGATTTTATATTATTTCAACATTATATATACAGAGTTGCCTTTTGGTAATACGCATTCCCGCATTCATGGCATGAAATATCATAATATTCAATAAGGAACACTTTCTGCAATGCCATCAGACATGACCACCTATCTTCATTCGACACCGGTGATCGAAGCGGAGGAGCCCTCCGTAAAGGCCTTTGTAAAAGAGAACGTGCACGATGCCACAGATCCGAAAACAAGGGCCGTTCATCTTTACTACGCAGTCAGAGACGGCATCCGCTATGACCCCTATTCTATCGATCTTTCGGTTGAGGGTCTGCGGGCGTCAGGCACTCTCAAAGCCCGCCGGGGTTGGTGCGTGTCAAAGGCCATATTGCTGGCGGCCTGCTGCCGCTCTATAGGGATTCCGGCGCGGCTGGGGTTTGCCGATGTGCGAAACCACCTGTCCACAGCGCGAATGCGGGATCTCATGAAAACGGATATCTTTTACTGGCACGGATACACATCCATTTACTTAAACGATTCCTGGGTAAAAGCCACTCCGGCTTTCAACATCGAGCTCTGCAAGCGATTCAATATTCTGCCGCTGGAATTTGACGGACAGAATGATTCCCTCTACCATCCTTTTGACGGGGCCGGAAACCGGCACATGGAGTATCTCGCGTACCGGGGGGAATTTGCCGACGCCCCCGTTGACGCCATCCGGGAAACGTTCATTCGGGAATACACGCATGGCGACAACTGGCAGAAGGGAGATTTCGACCGGGAAGTGAAGACGGAAACATCCGGCAATCATCCGAAATAAGCACCGGATATAGGGCTCTCATGGAAGCAGGCATCATCATTCTCTGGACACTCTCCGTCATCCTTGTGACCCTTGGGATTGCCGGCCTCGTGCTGCCGGTCATCCCCGGGCCGCTCGTGATTTTTGCCGGTCTCGGCCTGGCTGCATGGGCCGAAAGGTTCACCCATGTCGGCACCTTCACACTGGTCATCCTGGCCCTGCTTGCCGTGATCGCCACTTCCGTAGATTTTCTGGCGGGCGTATTCGGCGCAAAGCATTTCGGCGCAAGCAGAAACGCCATGGCTGGGGCTGCGGCTGGGGCTGTTGTGGGACTTTTTTTCGGCCTGCCCGGGATCATCGCCGGACCGTTTATCGGCGCGGTCATCGGCGAGCTTGCCGCGCGGAAAAACTTTCAGGCCGCCGGTATGGCTGGAATGGGGGCCTGGCTGGGCATGGTCGTCGGAGCCGCCGCCAAGGTGGCTATCGGGTTTGCCATGATCGGAATTTTTCTGCTTGTTCGTTTTCTGTAACGGCAATACCGCAAAAACGTTTGTCTTCTATCCACCAAGATTTTCAACAATCAACGACCCGCCCTTTGCCGGTTTCATTCTAAGAACGCTGTTTATAGTAAAAAAAATGCGTTTTTCATGTTGACACTAAATCATGATTCAATGTAGTGTTACAAGACCGATCGAAAAAAACGTGTTACATTCATTTACACCGCCTCTGCTGATAATAATAATATCACGGGGAAGAAAGGGAGGATTGCATGGGTTTTCACAAAAAATGGATCGCGGTTGTCTTTTTTACTTTCATGCTATGTGTTCCTGCAACAGGATTGGCTGGCGGCAGTTCGTATGTTGCCGACACCAAATACCCCATTGTCTTGGCCCACGGCATGGGTGCATCCGCTGAAATTTTAGGCATTGTCGATTACTGGTGGGGCATTCCGGATGCGATGAGGGATGAAGGCGCAGCGGTATTTCTCACATCTGTCAACGGCATGGACAGCACCCGGAACAAGGCCCAGGCATTCAAGACCCAGTTTCTCCAGATCAAAGCCGTGACCGACGCGCAGAAGCTGAATATCATCGGCCACTCCCACGGTACCATCTATACCCGGGACGCCATCTCCAACCTTGGCCTTTCCCCCTATGTTGCCAGTCACTCAAGCATTGCCGGTCCCCACCGGGGCAGCGCCATTGCAGACGTAGTGCTTGGTATCGTTCCAAACGATCTTGAATGGCTTGTGGGGGACACCCTTGATTTTGTGTATGCATACCTGTTTGGGGACACAAACCCCGACAGTCTGCAAAATGCCTATGACATGACCCGCCCTTACATGATCAATACCTTTAACCCCAATACACCAAATATGTCCGGGGTATATTACCAGAGTTCTGCCGCAAAGATCAAAACCATGGCGGTCAACGCCCGCAACTGGTATTTTATCGCCACATGGCCTATTCTTCTCTACCATGAAGGCGCCAACGACGGCCTTGTGAGCGTCAACAGTGCCAAATGGGGAAACTTCAGGGGGGTCGAAGATGCCTCCTGGTACAGCGCGGGGTGTGACCACCTTAACATCGTGGATCAACTGTTCGGCTACACTCCCGGGTTTGACGCGAACGGTTATTACATTGATCTTGCCGCAGACCTGAAGGCCAGAGGATATTGATGTACTGAAAAAAGACGTGCACTGCTTTTTTCAGGAGGTAGCGAAAATTGTAATCATGCAAAGGGGTACCGATCCGGGTACCCCTTTTTTCATTGCCCGTTGTCAAGCAAGTCTGATAACAGGCAATGAAAAAACCTGAAAGACTCAATTTTGATGAACCCGTAAAAAGTCTGGATCAGACGACTTTGAAAAAAGTCCAAGATCAAGGCTTGCGCGATTTTTGAAGAATTGAGTCACGCCTTTGGCGTGATGAGATTCTTCGTAAATTGCGCGTAACGCAGATATTGGACTTTTTACGGAGTCGTCAATTTTTTGCTTCATCCATAAAAACAGCCAGGCCTTACATAAAAACCAAAGACATGTTTTTCACCGGAGATTTGCGAAATGAACAGCAGGAAAAAACGGATTATCGCCATAGGGGGATTGCTCTTTTTGAGTATGGTTTTTCTCTATTGGCTTTTTCCCCGGGATACGACCAGTGAATATGAGGCTGATCCCGGATATCTTTATGATAAAAGCCATAATATTACGTATGATGATGTAAAAAAGGCCCGACAGCCCCTCCCCCGCCTTACCGGCAAGCCCGGGGAAACAGACGGACGCACTGCTACAGCGCCGCAAGCCGCAACCAGCGCGGAGCCCCGGGAGGAAATTGATATCCGGCAACTCTTTTCAGAGGCGCTTATCAATTCCTATACGACCGCAAGATATTTCAAGCACCTGGAAAACCGGTTCAAGGACAGTGTAAATCTCGGCGATCATCTGGAGCAGGTGAGGCAGCACCTGTTTTCGGAATTTTCAGAATCAGAGGCCCGGCAACTCTTTGAGACCTATCAGAAATACATTGAAACCGAAATTGCGCTGGCAGACCAGTTCCGACAATTCGGCCTTGTAAGAACGCCGGAAGACGCTCTTGAAATTTTACGGCAGATACAGGAATTCCGGAGAGCCCGCCTTGGAGAGGAACTTGCGGACCAGCTCTTCGGTGCAGATGTTAAAGCCCGTGAATATGCCTTTCGGAGAGCCGCCATCGTCGGCGACGCAGACCTTTACGGACCGGAAAAAGAAGCGCTTCTTGAAAAGCTGAATGAAGATATGTGGGGAGATGAGGCAGAAACCGTGGAATCACATCCCAATGAATACACGCGGTACCGTGAAAAACTAAGCATCTATGAAAAAGACCTTTCTGAAACCCCCTCGGAGGAAATCCGGCAGCAAAAAATACGGGAATTCAGACAACAGTTTTTCACTCCGGAAGCAGTAGAACGCCTGGAAGGCGTTGACCGTCAAATCGTCCGGGAACAGCAGCAGGAAACCCTTTACCGGGAAAAGGCCTTCTTGCTTCTTGAAAATCCGGACCTGACCGGGGCGGACAAAGAAAAAAAACTCCGCCAACTCCAGGAGGAGATGTTCGGCGAACAGGCTGATGCGTTTCGGAGGAGCGAAACCATGCGGATCGAAAGGGAAAAAATGATGCGGGAATACGAAGGAAAAGGTCTGCAGTCCAGGTAAAAGCGTCACTCCTTTGCAAAAGCCACACGCAGCAGTGCCACGGCAAGCATGCAGCCGGAAAAAAAGACCAACCAGTCTCCGTACCGGGTATAAGGGGTTATCACGTCCAGGTGGACAAAATCACCGTCAATTCTCTGGCGATGGAAAAGATCCGTCCGGGCGGAAATCTGACCGGACGGTGCGATGACAGCTGAAACCCCGCTGTTGGCCGCGCGGAGCAGGAACCGGCGGTTTTCAATGGCACGCATTCGTGCCGCGTTCAGGTGCATATAGGGCATGGGCGAATCCCCGAACCATGCATCGTTTGACATGTTAATGAGAAGCGAAGCGCCTGAATTTACCGATCCGGCAATATACCCGGGATAGAGGATTTCAAAACAAATGGACATGCCCACCTTTCCATGGGGCGTCTCCATGGACGGTGGTATCCGGCCGGGTGCAAACTCGCTGGGAGCGGTATAGTATTGACCGAGCCAGTCAACCAACATCGTGGTTTCAGCATACGGAAGCAGAATACGCTTGTCATACCTCGTCAATGCGCCTTCTCCTGAAACAAGATACGCGCAGTTGGTCACCTGTCCTGTGGCGTCATCCTGGTTCAGCCCGCCTGAAACCAGAAGCGCATCGTCTCCGATCAGCGACATGATCTGCCTGAACAGGCTGCCACTCAGGCGAGCAGGCTCGTTCAGGGTGGTTTCCGGCCAAACAATGACCCGTGATTTTCTATCTTCCGCATTTCCTGCCCCCATATCTCCGGAATTTTCTGTGCTCATCTCCAGGTATGTCTGCAGGCGGCGGTAAAAACCCATCCCACTCCACCGCTCATCAAGGTCGAAATTTCCCTGCACCAGGATCGCCTGAACCTGTTGACCCGCAGATGCTTTCTCATTGATTGCCTCATCAATCCGGGATAGACGGTAGTGGCCGTAAACCAGAGGCAGACAGACCGCAAGAATAAGAACAATCGCAGGAGAACAATTTACCCTTAAAAGAGACTTGCGGGGAACAACAGACATGGGAAGCACACTTCGCACCATATACCACATAACAGCGTTGATCGATACGATAACACCTGTCAAGCCATGAACGCCCCCAAGATCAGCGATCTGAACGTACCGGTGAAACGGCATGGCCGCATACCCGATGCCACCCCATGGAATCAGCACCGGTATCATCTCCTTGACATATTCCGCCAGTATCCATAGGGAAGGGACGACGATTGCATACCAGGCAAGGTGCCGGTGGTGAACAAAACGGTAAACAGCTACCAGAAAAGCATAAATCAAACAGACCGGCAATATCACGGAAGCAAGGAAAAAAAGCCCCGCCAATGGGGGCCGGATGCCAAAATGGGTAACCAGGGTAGGAAGGAGCCAGTATCCCATGCCTGCCGAGACGAGTGCCCCCCAAACGACGCCATACCCCATGGCCCGGGGAATTGACCGGGCCCTTTCAATGGCCCAAAACAAGGGAACAAGCGCAAAAAAAGCTGCAAAACCCGCGTTCCACAGAGGGAATGAAACAACATACAGAATCGTGGATATCAAAACCAGCAGTACATTCAACCCCATTATTCCAAAACTCCTCTTCCTAAGCCACCCCCCTTCGCATGTCAAGAGAGGTATCCGTTCCTGCGCCGGCTTCGTATCACGTTGGCATAAATGCCAACCCCTGCCCTGGAGGCAATAAACCCGCCTTTTTTCGGGTTCCCTTTGATGACAAGGATATGCATGGTTTCCCCCACCCTTTTCAGGTTCGGGCGCTGTTGACGTGCAGCAAACCCATTATCGGCAAATCATAATCACTGCCCCGGTAAATGGCCGAAAACTTTTACGATTGATCATACATTTTTACGAATCTCATTGCAATCTTTGCCTCCGTCCTCTTTCTGTTCGTCTGCAAAAACAATGCGTTGAGACAAAAAAACCACCGGGGGAATGTGCATTCCCTCCAGCGGTTTTCATTGCTGTATAGGCCCCATAATTCATCAGGCGGGCCTTTTTCATTCCCTGAAAGGGTGGTTCATTTCAGGGTTTTTGCGTTTTAAATGAAAAAACATACCTATACACGGGCGCAAAAAACGAATATTATTTCACGTCAGTATTTCTGAAAAATCAACTGAATACAGGCAAAGGAGATTATGGCATGAAAATCATGGTATGTTATACCGGTTCCAGGTCTTCCCACAAGGCGTTGGAACTCGCCATTCAGCACGCGAAAACCTTTAACGGCAGTATATGCCTGGTTGCCTCCATGGAAAAAGGAACCACGGATGAACAGGAAGAGATAAACAAAATAGAGGAGGTGCATCAGGAAGCAACGGAAAAAGTTCAAACGGAGGGAATCGAATGCGAAGCCCACCTGCTGGTGCGCGGATTGACGCCAGATGAAGATCTTGTTCAGTATGCTAAAGAAAAAAACGTAGATGAAATCGTCATTGGAATCCGGCAGCGGTCAAAGGTAGGCAAGGTGTTTTTCGGCTCCACGGCGCAGCACATCATTCTATATGCCCATTGCCCGGTTGTTACGGTAAAATAGAACCGATCTCAACATTCGGATTTCTTTCCATCCGCTTGTTTGAATTTCGTTTTTTCGAAATCGATTATTATCGCAGCACCTTCCTGAGCAAGCGGAGATATTTGAAAAACGGCGGATAGCGGAACGGAAAATCGATGAGGAATGTATTTTTCAGAACCCCCTTGTGATGAGAGAAGGCATCGAAGCCGTATCGGCCGTGATAACTACCCATGCCGCTGTTTCCCACCCCGCCGAAAGGCAGGAAAGGTGATGCAAAATGGATCAGGGTGTCATTGACGCACCCACCGCCAAACGATATTCGTTTCATTACGGCCTTTGCCTTTCCGGGATCGCTTGTAAACAGGTAGAGCGCAAGCGGTTTTGGCCGGGAATTGACCATGTCGATGACTTCCGCGATGGTGTCAAAAGTCAGAACCGGCAGTATTGGCCCGAAGATTTCCTCCTGCATGACCGGATGGGACAACGCCATGTCTGTGACAAGGGTGGGCGAAAAAAAAAGGGTGTCCGGATCGTGATCCCCACCGAAAATAACAGTGGTTCCTTCCAAAAGGCCCGAAAGCCGTTCGAGGTGTTTTTTGTTGATAATCCGGGGATACACCGGAGAGTCTGCCGGATTTTTCCCGAAAAACCGCCGAAGATGCTTCCCCATCTCATCCACAAGCTGGTCCCGGACCGAATGGTGCACGGCCAGGTAATCCGGCGCAATACAGGTCTGCCCGGCATTGATGAATTTTCCGGAAACAATCCGCTTGGCGGATAGAGAAATATCGGCGTCTTTTTCTACGATGCAGGGGCTTTTTCCGCCCAGTTCGAGGGTGACAGGGGTAAGGTGGCGGGCGGCTTCGCCCATGACGATACGCCCCACGGTGGGGCTTCCGGTAAAAAAAATCTTGTCAAACTTTTCCGCCAGCAGGGACTTGCTCGCTTCAACCCCGCCGGTTACTACCGTGATATATGCCGGGTCAAAATACCGCCCGAAAAGATCGGCGAGAACCTCGGAGGTGTTCACGGAAAACTCGGAAGGCTTTATTACCGCGCAGTTTCCCGCAGAAATGGCCGGAACCAGGGGTGCAACAGCCAGATTAAAGGGATAATTCCAGGGGGCGATGATCAAGGCTTTCCCGTAGGGTTCCGGGTAGATCCAACTCGTTGCGGGCAGATGATAATACGGGGTCCTTACCCGCTTGGGCCTTGCCCACCTGCGGATATTTTTCATATAAAACCGGATATCTTCCAGGACAATACCGATCTCGGTCAAATAGGCTTCGTAGGGGGATTTTCTCAGGTCCGCATACAACGCATCCAGGATTGATTTTTCATTTTCCTTTACTGCATGCCGCAGGATGCCAAGCTGCCGGCGCCGGAAAGAAACCTCCCGGGTCTTGCCGGAAGCAAAAAACGCCCTTTGTGCGGCGATAATCCCTTTGATATCCTTCATTCACTATTCCTTCCAATCATCGGTTCACATGCCCGGGCCGGACGGCCTCTCCGCAACGGGCGCCGCAGCAAATGACATATGGCAATTGCCAAATTGAGGCAAGGGGAATCTGAAACGCACATAAAATCAAGAATGCGGGCGCCCGAAAAACAGACGCCCGCATCGATTTCAGGCGGACAGGTGTCCGGTTGTTCATTCAAAAACACTATCCCAGAATTGCCTTCAGATCTTCATCCGGCGTGCTGATGGGTTTGATATCGAACTTATCCACCAGCACGCCAAGCACGTTCGGCGAAATAAAAGCCGGCAGGCTGGGCCCAAGCCGCATGTCCGTGATTCCCAAATACAGCAGGGTCAGCAGGATCGCCACGGCCTTCTGCTCATACCAGGACAGCACCATGGAAAGTGGCAGGTCGTTGACGCCGACGTTAAAGGCATCCGCCAGGGCCGACGCGATCTTGATGGCTGAATAGGCATCGTTGCACTGGCCGATATCCAGCAGGCGCGGGATGCCGCCGATATCGCCCAGCTTCTTGTCGAAAAAGCGGAACTTACCGCAGGCCAGGGTCATTACGATACAGTCTTCAGGCACCTTTTCCACGAACTCGGTGTAATAGTTTCGCCCCGGCTTGGCGCCGTCGCACCCGGCCACCAGAAAAAAATGCCGGATATCCTTGTTTTTGACGCCCTCGATAACCTTGCCGGCAACACCCAGGACCGCGTTATGGCCAAATCCCACCATGACCGTACCCTTGTCGGTATCCGCATCAAAACCCGGCAGGGCAAGCGCTTTTTCAATGGCCGGTGTAAAATTCTTGTCCGCGATGTGCGTGACGTCCGGCCACCCCACAAGTCCGGTGGTGAAAATATTGTCCTGGTAGGATTCCTGGGGCTTCTGGATGCAGTTGGTGGTCATAACAATGGCACCGGGAAATTCAGCAAACTCCTTTTTCTGGTTCTGCCATGCCGTGCCGTAGTGACCGTAAAAATGCGGGTATTTTTTCAATTCCGGATACCCATGGCAGGGGAGCATCTCTCCGTGGGTATAGACATTGATCCCCTTGCCTTCGGTCTGCTTCAGGATCTGCTCCAGGTCTTTGAGGTCATGACCGGAAACCAGAAGCGCCTTTCCTTGTTTGGCGCCGAGGGGCACCTCGGTGGGGACCGGGTTGCCATAAGTGCCGGTATTGGCTTCATCCAGCAGTTCCATGGTTCTGAGGTTGATCTCGCCGCACTTGAGCACGAGCCCCAGCAAATCATCAATACCCAGGCTGTCGTCCAGAGTGGCGGCCAACCCTTCGTGGACGAAATCAAAAATCGTATCATCGGTTTTGCCCAGGATGGCCGCGTGGTCCGCATAGGAACACACCCCCTTGATGCCGTATGTGAGGGTCTCTTTCAAGGAAAGAATATCCTGGGCCACCTTGTCTTTTTCCGCCTCGGGTCCGAAACTTTCCCCTTGGGCGACAAGCTCGTCAATGGTTTTTGCCGGGGTGAACGTGGCCGGTCCGGTGGTATAATCGGTCCAGCCGCCTGCTTCTTCCACTTTTTTCTTGAGTTTTTCCCGGTGATCCACGCATGTATGGATGAGCTCGACAAAGCGGTCCGGATCAAAATCCACGTTGGTCAGGGTGGCGAACATGGCTTCGCACATAAAATGGTCGATTGCCGGATCCCTTACACCCACTTTCCGGCCTTCGTTGGCTACCTGGGCCAGCCCCTTGGCCGCGTACACCAGAACATCCTGAAGCTCGGCCACATCGGACTGCTTGCCGCATACACCGATCTTGGTGCAGCCTTCACCTTTTGCCGTTTGTTCGCATTGAAAACAAAACATGGAATACCTCCTTTTTGGTTGTTTTTTACCTTTCGTGAAAAAATGCGCTCACAGTTTTGTCCTGTATGTATCCCGGATGAGAGATGGAAACCTTGACTTAGGTCAAGATATCCATAAAAAATAAAAAAAATCCCCGTTTATCCTTTGTAAAGATAAACCAGGGATGGATTTTCGCAAAAAAATTACCGTAACGGATTTTGAAATCGGCAAAACGGCCTTACGCCGGCGCCAACAAAGATATTGGGTCGAAAGACAATGTTGAGATCGGTTCTACTTCACAATCGGAAGCAACCTGCGGAAGTCCTCTGTATTGGCCCGGTGCGCCCACTGGAAGATAACGATCTCGGTTGAAGTGATTACCGCCCCCGCATCCCGCAGCAGATCCAAGGCGATATTCCGGTTTTCAGCTGTCCTGGATGCCACCGCATCCGAAGCGACATGCACCTGGTAGCCCGCCCTGATGAGATCCATGCTTGTCTGAAGGACGCACACATGGGTTTCCATGCCGACGATCACGATTTTTTTACGACCATAAGAATCGATGGTTTGAAGAAAATCCGGTTCCAGACAGGCGCTGAAATGCTCCTTGTGAAAAACCGTGGGGGAGCCGATATTATCCAACACCTCGGGGATGGTCGGGCCAAGCCCTATTGTGTACTGCTCGGTCAGAAGGATCGGAATGTCAAGCGCCTGGGCTGCCCCGGCAAGCTGGTTCACCGTGCGGGCGACTTCCTTCCAGTTTTGCATGACTTTCAGCATGGCAGACTGAAAATCAATAACAAGCAGCAGGCAGTCATTGCGTGTTGCGACAAATTCGTGGCGTATCAAGAGGCCTCCTTTAGATCTTCAGGGTCAGTATGGATATAAGGCGATAGGCCCCTTAATGGCATCCATGACCTTTTCTGCAGGATACCCCTTGTTCAAAAGTAGGGCCATCGTCTTCATGTACTTGTCTATATGGGTAAAAACCTTTTTATATCCCTTGCACAGATAATTGAGCCCCGGCTCCCCCTCTTTGGTTTTGCAGAATCGGTGCTTGGGGCATTCCCCCCTGCAGGCAAACAAGACATCGCAATTGCGGCAGACCGTGGGAAGCGCACTTTGCTTGCGGCTCCCGAATCCGGTCTGCCTGCTTGTTCTGATCAATTCATGGGGCATGTCGTTTAGGATGTTTCCAAGGCGCCTGTCCGGATAAACAAAGTGGTCGCATGCGTAAATATCGCCGTTATGCTCCATAACCAGACTTCTTCCGCACTCTTTTGCATTTACGCAGGTGGCGGCCTCCAACCCCATCCAGGCACCCAGCCAGGCTTCAAAATTCATGATAAACACCGTCCCCACATCGCTTCGCACCCATTGGTCAAACACCTGAATTAAAAAATCGCCGTAGGCTTCCGGTGCGACACTCCAGGGCGTCGTTTCTGCAGATGATGTTTCATCGTCTACTTCTGGCGGCCCGGAAAGCTTCAATCCAAGGTCAATTGCGGCCTTGTCGGCAACTCTTTCCACAATCGGAATAAACTGGATAAACCCTATCCCCGCCTCCTTCAGAAACCGGTAAATCTCCAGCGGGTGAGTGGCGCTTTCCCTTGTTATGCACGTGAGCGCATTGACCTCCACATAATGTTTCTGAAGCAGCTGCAAACCGCTATAGACCCGGTTAAAGGTCCCGTTTCCCGCCTTGTCCACCCGGTACCGGTCATGAATCTCTTCGGGCCCATCAATACTCAGTCCCACCAGAAAACGGTTTTCCGCAAAAAACGAGCACCACTCGTTGGTAAGCAGCGTTCCGTTGGTTTGAATGGCATTGGTTACGGTTTTTCCCGCGGCATATTTCCTCTGCAGCGACACGACGTTTTTGAAGAAATCGATGCCAAGCAGGGTGGGCTCCCCCCCTTGCCAGATAAAGGCGATTTCCGGTATATCCTGGGTGGTGATATATTTTTTAATAAATTCTTCGAGCACCCGCCCGGACATCCGGAAATTTTTCTTATGCCCGAAAAGGGCATGCTTTTCAATATAGTAGCAGTATGTGCAATTCAGGTTGCACACGGGCCCGATGGGCTTTGCCATGATATGAAACGCCGGGGAAAAATCCGCATCCATTTATTTCACCGCCCTCTTTTGCGCTGCAGCCCCAAACCCCCGCGGGTTTTCTGCCACGCGCGCTTCCCACTCCCTCATCATCCGGGCATGCCCTTCTGCAATGTCGGGGTACGTCTGGATCACGTTATACGCTTCCCCGGGATCCAGCGCCATATCATAGAGCAGCGGAAAAATGTCTCCCAAAGCGACCTTTGCCTTGAACACCTCCATGGGGATGTACGCCGTGGTCAGCGGCACCGGCCACGTGTAGCGATTCATTCTTTTCACGTATTTGAACCCGCCGGAAAGGATTCCCTGCAATTCCGTGTAATGGTAAAAATACAGGGCGTCATGGGGCGATTTTGCCGAAGCCCCCGTAAGGTTGTCAAAAACGTCCCTGCCGTCTATGGTCCGGTCCTCCGGAATCCCGACCCCGGCCAGGGTCAGGATGGTCGGGAACAGGTCGATGCTGGCAATCGCCGTGTCCATGACCAGCCCCCCGGGTATTTTCCCGGGATACCGGGCGATAAAGGGAACCCGGAAACCGCCGCTGTAAACCTCGCCTTTTCTCCCCCGGAAGCCGCCGGCGCTCCCCTCGTACCAAGGGCCGTTGTCGCTGGTCAGCACGATAAGCGTGTCCTCATCCAGTCCGTTTTCCTCCAGGAAATCGAGGATTCGACCCATATTCCAGTCAATCTCCTCCACCACGTCTCCGTACACCCCCCCTTTTGATACCCGTTGAAAACCTTCTGAGGCATACAGAGGCTGGTGGGGAAACGCATGGGCAAGGTAAAGAAAAAAAGGCTCCCCCCTTGATTCTTTTATAAATTCGATGGCTTCATCCGTAAACGACCCGGTCAGCATGGACTGCGCTTCGCCGGCGACATTGGCAATCAACTCCTCTTTGTTCCGATACAAGGGATAGGGAATCATGTCATTGCTGTACGGAACCCCAAAATAGGAATCAAACCCGTAATTGACGGGGTTGTAGTACGCCTTTTTGCCATAGTCGCCCAAATGCCACTTCCCGATCATTTTTGTCCGGTAGCCGGCGGTCTTGAGGGCTTTGGCAATGGTGATTTCCTTTTGGGAAAGGCCTTCCGCGACGTATGCTTCGTCCAGGTCCGCAACGCCCATCTCCAAAAGGAGGTTTGCCGCTTTTTTCTGCGCCTTGTTCACAAAAGGTTCGTCCGCCGGGTAGGGGTTACCGATCACACCGGTTCGGAAGGGATAGCGGCCGGTAAGGAGGCCGGCCCGCGACGGGGCGCACACCGAGGCCACGGAATGGTAATTGGTGAACATTGCCCCTTCATCGGCCATTTTGTCGATATTCGGCGTTTGAATCGCCTCGCTGCCAAAGCAGCCCAGGTCTCCGTATCCCAGGTCATCCAGATAGACAATGATGACATTGGGCTTCGGGGCATTGACGTCAACAAGGGCCGGATCCTTCAGGTCCGCCTCATCCGGATACGCCCCGTACAGGTCGTCGATATCCTTCCGTTTGAGAAGTTTCAATGCACCCAGAAGAAAAAAAAGGGCAAGAATAAGGACGAAGCTGGCTGAAACGATTCTTTTCCGGGTCCAGCGCCTTTCTGTCATGGCTTTTTTCCCTTTCATTGATCCTGTATGGGGTTCTTTTTGGAATCGCAGAGCCGCGCCTTTCGAACGGCGTCCGGGCCGAAGCGGTCTGCAATGGCATCCACGGCTTCGTCCACCTGCGCCCACTTATTCATTGCAGTACCCGTTTCTTCAAACAGGGGCATCTGCACCGGAGTCTGCCGGTGCAGAAGGTCGGATACGCCGAGCCCGGCAAGGCGAACCGGTTTTTGCAGCCGGCAGGCCGCAAGCAGCTCCTGTCCGGCCCGGTATATCATTTCGGCCGACTGGGTGGGTTCCGGCAGCGGGGCCTGCCGGGTGATCTGCCGAAAATCTCTGTCCTTGAGCTTTATAAACACCGTTTTTGCAAGGACTCCCTTTTTCCGGGCCTGGCGCCCCACGTCTTGTGCATGCTTCAGCATGAGCCTCTCCAGAACAGCCATATCCATGGTATCGGATGTCAGGGTTTCCTCGCTGCTGATGGATTTGACGGGACGGACCGGTACCACGGGGCTGCGGTCGATGCCAACGGAGAGATCGTGGAGGCGGTAGCCAAAGCGACCAAGGCGCGCCGCAAGGTCTTTTGCACGGTATTTTCCGGCATCGCCCAGAAAACGAATGCCCATCTTTTCCAGGGTTTTTCCGGTTACAGGGCCGACCCCCGGCACCTTTGAGACGGGCAGCGCGTTGATAAAATCCGGCACTTCTTCCGGCAGGACCACGCGCAGGCCATCCGGCTTGTTCATGTCGGAGGCGATTTTGGCCAGAAATTTCAGGGGGGCGATGCCAACAGAACAGTTCAGCCCGACTTGCTGCCTTATCTTTTGCTTGACCGCCGCACCGATGCTCCCGTAGGAGCCAAAAAGCCCCTCGCATCCGGCAAGGTCCAGATATGCCTCGTCAATGGACACCTGCTCCAACACCGGTGAAAACGTGCCGAGCACCTCCATGACCATGCCGGACAATTGTTTATATCGCTGCCGGCGGGGATAAAGAAAAACGCCCCCGGGGCAAAGCTTCTTCGCCATATAAACCGGCATGGCGGAGCGCACCCCGTATTGCCTTGCTTCATAGCTTGCGGCCGCGACAACACCCCGATCCGAAATACCGCCAATGATCACACACTTGCCGGCAAGAGAAGGCTCGTCCATCTGCTCGACCGATGCAAAAAATGCATCCATATCCACATGGCAAATCATCGGATACCTTTATTTTCAGGGGCCAATTGAAACAAATCGCGATTACGGTTCCATCAGGTGGACGTGGGAAAACGCCTCAACGTCAAACAGTCCCAGGTCCGTCAACCGGAGTTCCGGTATCACCGGCAGGGCAAGAAAAGAAAGGGTCATGAAGGGGTCTTCGACCCGGCATCCCAGTTTATATGCAGCATGATTGAGAGTTTTGGTTCTTCGTCGGATGGTATCGAAATCTTCATCCGCCATAAGACCGGCTATGGGCAGGGCAAGAAACGCATCAACCTTGCCGTCCGATGCCACCACCAAACCGCCACCCATTTCCACCACCGCCTGCACCGCTGCCAGTATATCCGCATCATCTGCGCCCACAGCGACAATGTTATGAGAATCATGGGCAACGCTGGATGCAAGGGCGCCTTTTTCAAGACCGAAACCAGATACAAAACCTTTCCCCACCCTGCCACTGCCTTGATGCCGTTCCACCACCACCAGCTTGAGCATATCGCGCGAGGGATCGGAAACAGCCTTTCCATTTTTCCGGAGAACCTCCGAGGTCTTGCGTTTCGTTATCAGCTGATCCGGCACCAGCTCGATCACTTTTGCTTTTTTCCCTTCCCCGGCAATGGCAAATTCAAGCGCTTCGGAATTCACATGCATGGCAGAAGGGCACGAAACCGATTCCGGTGCGCTGATCCCCGGAACCATAAAACCGTTCTCCGACACCAGCCGGCCCGACGTATATACGCTTTCAACCCTGAGGGTCTCCATATCGGATAAAACCACGATATCCGCTATTTTCCCCGGGGCAATGGCGCCCATGTGGGAGAGGCCGAAATACCGCGCCGGGTTGATGGTCGCCATGCGTATGGCCCTCATGGGGTCAATACCCGCCCCAACGGCTTTTCGGATAAGATAATCAATATGCCCCTGGCTTTGGATATCTTCCGGGTGCCGGTCATCGGTGCACCACATCAAAAACGGTTCGGTATACGGAGTTATAACGGATTTCAGATCCAAAAGGTTCTTGGCCCCCGTCCCCTCACGGATCATAATGAACATGCCCGCGGCCAATTTTTCAAACGCTTCCCCGGCGGTTACGGTTTCATGGTCGGAAGAAATACCCGCAGCCAGGTATGCCGCAAGGTTTTTCCCGGTTAGCCCCGGTGCGTGGCCGTCGATGATCTTGCCATGGGAAAAGGTGCTTTCAATTTTCTGGATCACGTCCTTGTCCGTGTTCAGCACCCCCGGGAAATTCATCATCTCGCCAAGGCCTAAAATTCTTTCATGGGAAAGGAGGGGCATGAGGCTGTTCGCGTCAAGAACAGCACCGGCGGTTTCCATGGGAGTGGCGGGCACGCATGAGGGAAGCATAAAGTAGATATTCATCGGCTGGTTTTCAGCGGCGGCAAGCATATAGGCAACACCGTCCATGCCGAGAACGTTGGCGATTTCATGGGGGTCTGCCACGACCGTGGTGGTCCCTTTGGGGAGCACGCCGCGAACAAATGTGGAAACACCCGTCATGGTGCTCTCGATGTGAACATGGGCGTCGATGAACCCCGGCGCGACAAACCGATTGTGCAGGGAGACGGTCGCTTTTGCGGGGTAATTCCCTATTCCGGCAATGCGACCTGCACAAATGGCAATGTTTCCCGGAACCACTTGCCCGGTATACACGTTGATAATGCGGGCATCCGTCAGCAACAGGTCAGCGGGCATTTCCCCCTTGGCGACCTTAATCAACTCGGCGGTTTTCCCCGGTGCCATTGATCTCCTCTGCACTTCCGGCCATAAAAGTGGGTTCTACTCAATGTCGTTTTTCCGCTTAATGGCGTACCGGGATATCAGTCTGGAAAGGTATGTCCGCTGAATTTCCATTATGCCGGCCGCCTTGCTCTGGTTGCCGCCGGTCATTTTCAGGTTTGCCTCTATGAAGCGCTTCTTGAATTCATCAACCGCATCCTTAAGCGGAATGCCGACAGGTACAGAATCAAGCGAGGCCTTTTCCTGCAGGATCGGCAAATCCCGGGGCAGAATCTGCCGGCCGTTTCCCATTACCACCGCCCGTTCGATTGCGTTTTTGAGTTCACGGATATTGCCGGGCCATTCATACTGGGTCATTTTGCTCATTGCTTCGGGAGAGATTTCCAGGTTCACATATCCCTTTTCCCGTTGAAAAACATCGACGAAATGTCTTGCCAGAAGCAAGATATCCTCCTTGCGCTCCCTCAGGGGCGGCATATGAATTTCAACCACATTCAACCGGTAATAGAGATCTTTCCTGAAGTTGCCCTTTTTAATCTCCTCGACGATGTTTTGATTGGTGGCGGCCATAACACGGATATCGACCGAAATCGGAATGTTTCCACCAACCCTGTAAAAGATCCCATCCTGCAGGACCCGCAAGAGCTTTGCCTGCATGGTCTGGCTCATTTCAGCGATTTCATCTAAAAAAATTGTGCTTTCATCCGCAAACTCAAATTTTCCGATCTTCTGACCGATGGCCCCCGTAAAAGCACCCTTTTCATGTCCAAATAGCTCGTCTTCCAGAAGGGATTCCGGCATTGCCGCACAATTGATGGTGACCAGATGCCTCTCCTTCCGGGGACTGGCCTGGTGAATCAGGCGGGCGACAAGTTCCTTGCCGGTGCCGCTTTCCCCCATGATAAGCGTACTCGCCTGCGAATCGGCAACCCGGAGCGCCTCGGAAACAACGCTGCGAATGGCCTGGCTCTCACCAATAATTTCACGGGTGGCACCCAGATCCTCCTTGAGGGTTCGGTTTTCCCTTTCCACCAGCTGGAACTTTCGGGCATTGCCAATCGCCAGGGCGGCAAGATCGGCGAACACGGTCAGCAAATCAAGGTCGCTATGCTGAAAACTGCTGCCATCGGCCTTATTGATAAACTGTATAACACCTATGATTCTGTTTTCAACCATCATCGGGGAGCAGACGATGGATTTTGTTTTATACCCCATCTTCTCGCTGATGCTGCGCTCCCATCGCTTGTCCTTGGATACGTCCTCAATGAGGATCGGCTTGCCGGTCTGCGCGACAAGGCCAGCGATGCCCTGCCCCATGTTTATCTCGAACTGCTTGATTTCCTCTTTTTTCAGGCCGGTGGCCACCTTGAAGTACAGCTTTCGTTTTTTTTCATCCAGAAAAAGCAGGGAACTGGCTTTTGCATGCATGATGCGGGTTCCGGATTCGAGTATCAATTCCAGAAGCTGATTCAGATCATGCACCGAAGAAACCCACGATGAAATGTCTTTTAGCCGATTGATGGAATACTCTCTTTTATCAATGACCGTGCTCATAAGCGTACGCCATAAGTTTAGGTTTAAGACCGGCAGGGTTCTTTCGAACCCATCTCAAAATTGTCTTTCGCCCCAATATCTTTTACCGGAATCAAGACCAAAATATCATGTTTGCTACTATTATTCACTTTTTTTTGTGAGAAAAAAATTTTTATTGAAACTCTTGTCATATATCCAAGATAATGCGTACAACCAGACCATGCCACATGCAGCGCCAGCCGCATCACAATAAAATATGCCTTCGGTGATATGCCCGCCTTTTCACATGATCACCAATGTGCTGATTTGATCGGGCTTTATTGGTATTACAGACAGGGTCTCATGAATCTTCGGGGACGTGACAATCACCTGCACCGATTCATCATCAGCGCCCTGTCCGTATCCTGCGCAAATGGCAGCCCCTGTTTTTATCCTTTCTTCTTCCGGGTCACAGCGGGGGATGAGGCCCACCGGGCCGGGTTTGTCTTTCATGACGATTCTGACGTCTGTTTCAGGCCGGTACAGGGAAAGTATATGATTATTGTCTTCAAGATAACGCCCGGCAACCAGTTTCACCCCGGTTGAAAGCCGGATATGCCTGCCGTATTGGAGCAACTCAAAATCTTCCCATTCGGGATTCTCAACGTGGTCGAGCAGATCATTTACCCTTTTTGAATAATTTGGATCCGTCAGCATGCATCCGCCCCCGGGAGCAGGATAATCGACAATCCCCAGTTCCCTGGCAAGCCTGATCTGGGGTTTCCTGCTGCGCCCTGTAAAATCGAACAGCCTCTGGCGATCGACCAGCCCTCTTTTTTCCATGTCGCTTTCCGGGAGGCGCTTTGCCGAAAGGGGTCGCAAAATACGCCCTTCGCATCCGGAATGTTTTTCAACATAACGAAGCGATGACTTGGTCTGGGACATGGGGCGCTGCCCCATCACCTCGCCCGAGAACAAAAAATCGGCGCCGATTTGCGGCATCTGTTCGCAGGCGATGCGGAACATGAGCGCATGGCAGTCCATGCACGGATTCATGTACCGGCCGTAACCGGCCGGAGGATTTTTCAGCATGGGAAGATACCGATGAAAAATATCCGTAACGATCAATGGAATTCCTGTCATATCCGAAGCCCTGCGGGCCTTTTCGGCTGAAAAAAACGGGGTTTCAAAGGATACCCAGACCACATCGACCCCCTGGCGTGCGAGCACTACACCGGACAATATGCTGTCGAGCCCTCCGGAACAGAGGCCCAGCGCTTTGACTTTCTTTTTATTTTCGTTCATGATAACCAGATTCGTCCACCTTACATAAAATACCCTATTTCCAGGGAAACGGATTCATGCCAAAAAACCGGTCAAAAAAAAAGCAAGAGAGAATCGCAAAAATTCTTGAAAGGCTAAACGCACATTACCCGATTGTCAAGACGCAGCTTGCCCACAAAAACGCTTTCGAGCTTCTCATGGCCACGATCCTGTCGGCCCAGTGCACGGACAGGCAGGTAAACATGGTTACCCGGGAACTTTTCAAACACATGAAGACGCCGGAAGATTTTGCAGAAGCGCCCACAGAGGCGATAGAAACGCTCATACGATCTACGGGATTTTATAAAAATAAGGCGCGGCACCTGAAAAACTGCGCCCGCCATATTGCCGAACGCTTCAATGGCAGGGTTCCGGAAAGCCTGGAGGATCTGGTCACACTGCCGGGCGTGGGCCGGAAAACAGCAAATGTTGTGAGGGGAGCCGTTTTCGGTGCGCCGGCCATCGTGGTGGATACCCACGTGGCGCGCATATCCCGCAGGTTGGATCTGACCGGGAACACCAACCCGGAAAAAATCGAATACGATTTGATGGAAATCATTCCGGAAGATCTCTGGAATGATTTCTCCCTGTGGCTGATCTATTTCGGAAGGGAAATCTGCAACGCCCGAAAACCCGACTGCCCCAGCTGCTTTTTAAACGACCTCTGTTCTTCGAAAGACAAAAGGGAAACGGAGTAACTGACCGCCTGCGCAGGCTATACGGAGAAACAGGGAAATTATAAATCCTATCTCCTCTTTACACTCTCGTACGCCGCCTGGATCTCCACGAATTTCCGCTTTGCCGTCTCCTGTATTTCTTTTCCCATATGAGAAACTTTATCCGGGTGATACTGCTGAACCAGTTTCCGGTATGCGGAATGGATTTCCTGCTCAGAGGCGTCGGGGGATATACCCAGAATTTCGTATGGGCTTTTGGCGCGCCCTCTCGCATACGAACTGCTGCCGGCACCCTGCTGCCGGGAGTGATTCTCCTCCCCGTCTGCGTGGTGATAGCCGCCCCCGGCCTGCTGTCGGCCACGGCCGGTAAGCCCCCCCAGGAAACGAGTGATGAAACCCGGCAGCCTCCCGTATCTGAAATAATAAATCATCAATGCAGTTACGGCAATGTCGTCCATCCATCCGATAACCGGTATAAAATTGGGCAGCAGATCATACGGGGAGAGGACATAGAGTATGCCCAGTGTAACAAGAACGATAGATATCAAGGTTTTCATGTTTTTCAGGATCTCAGGGTAGCTTTCAGGCGCATCGGATTTTCAAGCAGACCAAGGGCGGATAAAATGGAAGGGCAGACAATATCTGCGGCCATGAAGGTTTCCACCGCAGCCCCTTCTTCAAGAACCACGGCAATGCCCAGGGCGGATGCTTCGAGCATCCACCTGTCGTTTCTGCCGTTTCCGATACTGACCGTTTCTTTGCCCCCGAGTGCATTGACAAAATCTCTTTTTTCCCGGGCGTGATCCTTTCCGGTCAGCACCCGGAGCCCGCAGTCAACCCCTCTCAACCCTTCCGCAGCCAGACCGAAGGTATCCGCCGTAATCACATGCAGGTCCATGTCTCCAGCCAAACGGTTCAGGGCGTCTTTTACGCTATCCACCAGTCGGCCGTCAACCGCCAGGGTGCCGTTATAGTCCATGACCAAGTGTCTCATACGCAATTTGCCGTATCCGGGGATGTCGATATCCATAAAATCCATCTCAAAATTCAGATTTCGTTTTTTCGGGATCGATTTCGAATGTAAGACAACTGTCGGAAAGGTCAAGTCAAATCGGGTGCACACCGATTTAATTTCCCTGTTGCACTTCAAGTTCGACCATATAGGGGAAATGGTCCGACGGGTATTTACCGTTTTTTTGATCCCGAAGGATGCTTGCATCGAGCACCTTGAAATCGGGACAGGCAAGTATCCAGTCCATGCGGGCGCGCTGGGGGATGCCGGTAAAACCATGATGGGTAAACGCGCCTTCCCCTTCCTGGTTTTGCAGGGTCTGCCATGTGTCCAGAAGGGGCGCTTCGGGTTCGGTCAGGACCCGGTGAACCGTCGATCCCGGTTGTTCATTAAAATCACCCATTACAATCAGGGGATCTTCCACCTGTCTTGCCCAATCCGCGATGATTCCGGCCTGGTTGACCCTCGCTTCTTCCCCGAGATGATCCAGGTGCGTTACGCCGGCATAAAGCCGCCTGCCTGTATTACGGTCACGCATGCGGCAATGGCTCATCATCCTCGGAAAAGCACTGTCCCAGGATTTGCTGAGATAAACGTCCGGTGTTTCCGACAGCCAGACATCTTTGCCGCTGATGAGTTCAAAACGCTCTTTCCGGATAAGCAGGGTTGGGCATTGCGCACTGGATTCCTGCGGCCGCCCGGACATGTATACGATGTACTGGGGCAGCATTTCTTCAAGAAAGATCAACTGCGCGGGCTTCCCTTCCTGGGTGCCCAGTATGTCCGGCGAATGGCGATTGATCAGGTCCACTACCAGGCTCTTCCGGCTGGCCCATCCATCCGCGCCATCTCTGTCATTTTCAAAACGCAGGTTAAACGTCATTACCTTCATTGCTTCAATAACACCACCTATTCCCAATTGATTGATCCTGATCCGTACATGCCGGGTCTTTTTCTACAGCCCCATGAACTTTCCGGCAATCTGCTTCATGATTTCATTGGTTCCGGCAAAAATCGACATTACCCGGATATCGCGAAAGCCCCTTGCGATGGGGCAGGCTTCTGTAAAACCATAATCGCCGTAAAGGTCCAGGCACTTTTGCGATATGCGCTTGGCAAGATCCGTTATCCAGTATTTTGCCATGGAAGTTTCCACGATTTCCGGTTCGCCGGCGGCATGACCGGCGATGAGTTTGTCCAGAAAGGCCCGTCCGATCTTCACCTCGGTGGCCATCTCAACCAGTGCAAACATGACCGCCTGCTGTTTGGAAAGCGGTTTTCCGCTTGCATCCGTTGTTTCACGGCAGAATTTTTGCGTTAGTTCAAGCATGTATTCCGCAGCCGCCTGGCCGCCGATGGCGGTCATGAGGCGCTCCTGCTGAAGTTTCTCCATGAGCATGTAAAATCCCGCGCCATCATTGCCCAGTCGGTTTTCTTCTGGAATCCGGCAATTGCTGAAAAACATTTCGGCCGTATCCTGGCTGTGAAAACCCATTTTTTCAAGTTGCCGTCCCCTGTTGAAGCCGGGCGTTCCCGCCTCGACCAGGTAAAGGGAAACCGACTCATACGGATTGTCTACCGCCGGATTTTTTGCCGCAACAATTACCAGGTCCGCGTTGATCCCGTTTGATATGAATGTTTTCGACCCGTTCAATACAATCCAATCGCCGGATTGTTCCGCTGTGGCCGTCATGGAGGCAAGATCGGAGCCGGCATCCGGCTCGGTCATGGCAATTGCGGTGATGATATCACCCGAAACGCAACCGGGCAGGTATTTTTGTTTTTGCCCGTTGGAGCCAAAAGTATGGATATACGGGACTACCACGTCGCTGTGAAGCATGGTTGCAAGCCCGGTATGGTTTGTTCTGGTCATTTCCTCCGCTGCGATTACCGAATAGAGGAAATCACCGCCCAGACCGCCGTATTCTTCCGGCACGGCTGTGCAAAGAAAGCCTGCCTGCCCCATTTTCTGCCATGCCCACTTGGGCGTTATGTGTTCCTTTTCCCATTGATCCGTGTACGGCATGATTTCACTTTCCAGAAACCCGCGCATCCGCATTCGGAAACTTTCGTGATCCTCGGTATATTGAAGTATTTTCATGAAGCAACTCCGGATGGAATAAGTTGTCAGTTGTAAGTTGCAACCTGCAACTTGATGTCTATTTTTTCCCAGGTTTTCCGATCACCACGTCCGCGATTGCATCTTTGAGCTGGAAACTGGAGCCCATCATAATTTCAATGGTCTTTGCATCCCTGTAAAAATGTTCAACCTCGTATTCCGTCATGTAACCGTATCCGCCCAGAAGCTGAACGGCCTCATCCGTTACTTCCAGGGCGCACCTGGATGCCGTCAGTTTGGCGATGGCCGCATCCCCGGCATCACACTTTTTTTTGTCAAATTTCCAGGCGGTTTTGTAAACAAGCCACCGGGTCTGTTCGATACGCGCGGCCATTTCCGCGATCTTGTGACGGATCACCTGGAACTGGGCCAGCTTTCTGCTGAACTGCTCCCTTTGCCGGATATAGTCCAGGGCCCTGTCAAAAGCCCCCTGTGCCGTTCCCAGGGCCATTGCAGAGAGCTGAATCCTCGCCTCATTGACAAGCGCAAGGGGCCTGTCGGGACCCGAACCGCTTTTCTGCAAAAGATTTTCAGCGGGAACACGAACATTGTCGAAATGTACATGGCCAAATGAAACCATATTGTTACCAATCGTTTGCCCCGCATCGGTAAGGTGTATGCCTTTGCGATCGCTTTCCACCGCAACCAGGAAAAAACGGTCGCCGGCAAAGGACGCCCCTTCCGCATTGCGCCCCAGCACCACGTAAAAATCGGCATTCATACCGTTTAAAACAAAATTTTTCTCCCCGTTGATGGCGATGTCTCCGTTATCTTCGGCGATCAAGGTAGACACGGCGTCGATCCGGCCAACCATTTTTGTTTCAAAGAAAGCCAGGGCGGAAAGGGCTTTTCCTTCCACGACCGGCAGAACAAGTCTTTTCGCAATCTCTTTTTCCCCGAACCGAAAGACGCATTCCGCGCCAAATCCGGAAAGCAAAACCGCCATTCCCATGGCGGAATCCTGCCTGCAGAACTGTTCGGCAACGATGGCATTCTCCAACATTCCCATGCCCGCACCTTCACAGGACTGAGGGTAGTGAATGCCAATAAAACCTAATTCCGCCGCTTTTTTGAGAATTTTTTCCGGATACTTCCGGCTCTTGGAAAACGCAATCCCCTCTTCCTTGTCAAACTCTCCCTTTGCAAAGTCCCTGGCCGCTTTCTGGATTTCCTTTTGAGGCTTGCTCAGTTCAAACTCCATTGTCACTCCCCTTGCCAAAGATTGATGGTGCGGCAAAAATACTTCTTATGGCGTGCCAATATTAAAATTTTGCTTCCAGCGTTTGATGGAAGAAAAAGAATAAATCCGGCCGGAAAAATTGTCAAGCCAAATTCGACGGAGAGCTTGGCAGGATGCGCTGTTATGTCTTTTTGGCCGGGTACCGTTTCAAAAAGCGCTTATGCGATTCGTCCGTGCAGATAATGATCAATTCATTGCCCAACTTCAGAACAATAGAGGGGTCGGGGTTTAAATATGTGTCGTCTCCAGCCTTTACGCCGATAACACTGCAGCCTGTGTGTGAACGGATCTGGCTTTCCGCAATGGATTTTCCCGCAAGCGGAGAAGGAACGTCGAGACTCACCACACTAAGCCCCTCGGAGAGCATCAACAGTTCATTGGGCTTTAAAAGGTTCATCACCGTGTTTGTGGATATGGACCCGTAAGACATTACCAGGTCCGCTCCCGCATTATGCAGTATGGGAACATTGCGATCGATCTCCGCCCTGCTGATTATCTGAATATCCGGTCGCAGACGCCTGCAGTAGATGGTCAAAAAGATGTTGGTGGCGTCGTCGTGGGTAGTGATGATAATGGTGGGGGCTGTGTCGATTCCTGCGCGTTTCAGCGTGTTGATATCGGCGGCATTTCCCTGAATGTAGCTTTTCCTGTCACGACTCACCTTGGGATTCTTCTCAATGATGAAATATGTTATCCCTCGTTCACGCAGCGCTTCAGCCGCCGCTTTTCCAACCCTTCCGCCGCCCAATATGAGTACAGGGGCATCGGACTTCTGATACTGCCCGTATTGTCTGTCGTATTCGCGTAACTGCTCCTGTGAACCGGCCAGAAGAAGCACAGAGGCCGGCCCGATTCGTGTCAAAGCGGTCGGCAAAATAAATTGCCCCTGCTCCCATATGCCGACGACGGTTACCCCGATGGTTTCCCGCAGCCTTGTTTCCTGAAGGGTTTTGCCCTGCAGGGGCGTTCGCATGACCGGCGCCTCCGCAATCAGGATCGACTCCACGTTGCCGATCACGTTGGCATTGGTGCTTGCGCCCATGGTTCTCCTGGCAAGAGACTGCCCAAGCATTTTCATGAACTGGAACACATGGGTGCAACCGGCAAGTTCCAGTATATCAACGGAATCATCCCTTTCGGCATTGGCCACGATGGGGGTCTTATCTGCGATTACCCTGGCGGTAAACGCGATGCTGGTATTTATCATGTCGTTTACGCTTGCAAACACGAGGGATGCATTGTCGGCCCGCAACCTCCTGTACGTTTCCGGATCGGCCAGTTCCCCGACGGCCACCCGGTACCCAAGGTCATATGATTTCAACGCTTCCTGAATATCTTCAAACAGGATCACATACGGATACCCATACTGCCTGAGCTTGTCCACGAGCTGGGCAATGGTCATATCAAAACTGGTCAGAATTACATGCCCCCGGGTGTCTGCCGGCAGTTCCCGGGGCGCCCGGGCACCGGCCTGTTCTTCCAGCCATGGAACATAAAAAAACCGTATAAAGGTAAACGGCAGCATGACAAGGAGCAAAACAATACCCGAAAGCAACACGATCACGGAAAAAATCTTGCCGGTATCGCTTTCAAAGGTGATATCTCCGAAACCCAGGGTAGACATCGTGGTCAGGGTCCAGTAAACTCCCGTGACCCATGAGTAATAGCGGCCTTCCATCAGCATGATAAAATGAAAGACCACGCTGTAGAGCGCGACGATAAACAGAAGAAATAGAAAGAACTTTAAAAGCAGTATATAATTGCGACGCCTTGTAACTGGCATCATTGAAAGAATGGTGCTTACGATGAATTTCATGGCAGTCGATTGATCCGGTAGTATGTTCGTTGCAGGTTACTATAACCCATCTCAAAATAATAATTGAAACAGATATAGATACGCCGATTACCAGAACACGAATCCCATGTCAATTGCATGGGGCATGTTATTCAAAATGATTCTAAAATGTTGAAATAAATACCGGTTGAATCCTTGCCAACAGCGAAATCGAGCCGGAGGTTGATGGCTTCACCCCCGCCCACACGGTATCGCAATCCAACACCGCCAGCAGGCTTAACGGCCAGGTCCCTGCCCCTCGGCAGATCGGGTCCGATTGCGCCTGCACCCCCGAATACGGCACCACCCAGCTTTTTCCACAAAGGGGTGCGGTACTCCACCTGCATCGCTGCGACATCCTTTTCCCGGAAAAACCCTGAAAAATACCCCCTGAGGAGGCTGAATCTGCTTAAATCACCGATTTTGGAAAGGAACAGAAAAGGAATATCCCCGCGCACGATATTGATATACTCCTGAAAAGCGATTACGCCCTGCTCGCCGATCGGCATGTACTGCCGCATATCCAGCCGGTACCTCTGAAATTCGTAATCCCCGGGGCTGTCCAGAAACATCAGGGCGGAGACCTGTCCCCAGAAGCCTTTCCTGGGGAAAAAAGAGTCATCCCGGCTGTCCCAGGTAGCAATGGGGCCGATACCAAAGACGTCTCCCCCTTTTGCGCCCCGGATATCCGAAGAATCCAGCATGCGCCCGCTTTCGGTCTTCGTTATTTCGTAATTCCGGAACTCCGTATTAAGCCCCGCTTTCAGACGGCCATTGATGCAATACTGAAGGGCAAGACGCAAATCAACGCTTTCGGACGTGAAATCTTCTTCGTCGTCTTTGGTGTTATCCGTTCCGATGCCGAAAAATTTATCCGGCCAGTTTGCAAAGCCCACGCTTATTGTGGCATGCGCCATACCATCTGCCAGGTACAACTGGCTTATTCCCGCCGTCCGAAACTGGTTCAACTGCGAATACGCCAGAAAACCCATGAGCGTTGATGGATAGCTCGTTTCAGTTTCACGAAAATGATACATGGCGGTCAATATGAGCGCGGCCTTTGTTTCGGGGGTATAAATTGGAAAAGGGACAAAAAGGAAACCGGAACGTTTTCTGCCGATCGTTTCCGTATCTATTTCAGGAACAATCTTGGTCTTTATTTCGGTGCCGAAGCATGCCGCCGGCCGAAACGCAGCAAAGGCCAAAAAGAAAAAAAGCAATACCGGAAGCAGGTATCGAAAGGACCGGTTTTTCAAATGCATCATCCTGTTATATTCCTATAGGGCAGCGTTGTAGATGATTCCGCCGGCCGCCACGTAGCGGCGATGCACCGCTGCGGCTTCCGCCCGGCATACCTCCAGGACCACGTCGATTCCGCGGGAGGTCAATTCCGCTGCCCGGTCCGGATACCGGGGCCCCTCGTCAAAGCCTATGGCTTCTGCATCTTCGCTTGAAGCACCGCATACAAGCCTGCTTATTCCGGACCAGCAGATCGCACCAAAACACATGGCACATGGTTCCGTACTGGTATAAAGTTCCAGGCGACGATTTGCGCCGTCGCTTAAATCATAATTCCCCCTCTTTTTCTGCGCCAGCATGAGCGCGACAATTTCCGCATGGAGGACCGAGTTGTTCGCCAGCGTAACCATGTTGACGCCCGGGGCGACAAGTCTGCCCTCTTCATCAAAAACCGCCGCACCAAAAGGCCCCCCGAGACCATTTCGAACATTTTCCATGGACAATGCGATCACCATTTTCATCCGCGCTTCCATATCGGGCAATGGTTCAGGATATCGCGCGACGAAAGGCGCTATCCAACCCGGCAGGGATACATGCAGTTCCGGCAGATTGACAGGCATGATATACTTTTCCTTATCTTTCGGATCTTCCGGCTCTTCTGGCAAAATCACGGGCAAAAGATTATATTTACGAATAGATTATCTATTACCAGATACGGGTATGTCGTGAAAAGCTTTTTAAAAGGGAGGAGAACACATGCTGCATATCAAACAGTTTCCCTATGCAAAAGACAATCTCGGCTATCTCGTTTACGGGCGAGAAAAAGCCATGGTCATTGACGGCGGGGCCACATCTGAAATACTGGCATACATTGAAAGCAAGGGGCTTGTGCTTGAATATGTCACCAACACTCATTCACACCCGGATCATACCGTTGGGAATGCCGTTTTGCTTGAAAACACAGGTGCCGGGTTTCTCGGATTTGACGGACTTGCAGCGGACGGCAAGATTGAACTGGGAGGCGCATATATACAGGTTCTGCAAACGCCCGGTCATACCTTTGATTCGGTTTGTTTTTATTTCAATGACACATTGATATCCGGCGACACCCTTTTCAACGGCAAAGTTGGCCGATGCTTCACCGGTGATCATGCCGGATTTCTGCGCTCCATTAAAACAATTCTCGAACTGCCGGGAAAAACAAAGGTCTATGCCGGACACGATTATGTGATGGAATACCTGGATTTTTCAAGACAACTTGAACCGGATAATCCCCATATCGATTCATACCGGCAGAAATACGACCCCGATCATCTTTTTTATACGCTTGCCGAAGAAATCCGCGTTAACCCATATCTTCGCGTCAATGACGAAAAAATTACGGCCATACTGAAAGGCAGGGGGCTGCCTGCAGAAACCGAAAACAACCGATGGCAGTCCCTTTTGTCCCTCATGTAACCCATAAACGCTTTTGGGCGTTGCGATGCAGCGCTCCGGAATCATGGATGCCTGGGCATTCAAGGACATACTAATTTTTGCATTCTTGTGTAGACACGATAAATATTCACGCAGTGTATGGGCCCGTAGGGGCGCCCCTACAAGAGGTCTATTGACAAATACAAAGAATTGTAACTGTCCCGGAAAATCCGGTTGGTATTGACAAACCAGATCATATGAACAATAGTATTTGTATTTATTGAACAATTTGAATTCTACCTCTCCGATGTAACAGGAACTTGTTTAAAAAAATGCCGGAAAAAACAGTCGACCCGAAATACACGCCCCCGGAAAACCGTTTTTTTGATATCCACCCGCCGGTATTCTGGCCAGCGGCCATTTTGTCCATCACGTTCATCACGATCACCCTGGTTGTGGGCGCACCCATGAAGGAGGTTTTCTCCGCCATACAGGGATGGATTTCAGACAATTTCGGATGGTTTTTTATCATTTCCGTAAACATCTACCTTTTTTTCATGCTCTATCTCGCTTTCAGCAAATATGGCAATATCCGGCTTGGCGGGAAAAACGCCGTGCCGGAATTCGGGCGCATATCCTGGTTTGCCATGCTTTTTTCCGCAGGCATGGGCATCGGCATTCTTTTCTGGAGTGTTGCGGAACCCGTCTTTCATTTCATGGATCCGCCTTCCGGCGAAGGCGCCACCCTTGAAACGGCATCGCTTGCCATGAAAACCACATTTCTGCACTGGGGTCTGCACCCCTGGGGAATATACGCAATGGTGGGGCTTGCACTGGCCTTTTTCTCCTACAACCGAAAGCTCCCCCTCGCCATAAGGTCCGTGTTTTATCCCCTGCTGGGCGAAAAAGTCCACGGGATATGGGGGGACGCCATCGACGTGCTTGCGGTTCTGGCAACGCTTTTCGGCCTGGCCACGTCCCTTGGTTTTGGCGTTCAGCAGGTCAATGCAGGCCTGGGCCATCTGTTTGGCGTGACCGTGTCCACAAACGTGCAGGTTCTGCTCATCGGTGCCATCACACTTGCAGTATCGGCTTCCGTTGCATCGGGTCTTGACCGCGGCGTCAAGCGGCTCTCCGAACTGAACCTTAATCTCGGGGCATTGCTGCTTTTGTTCATTCTGATTTTCGGTCCCACCGTGTTTATACTCGATGCGGTTATTCAAAGCACTGGGGCTTATTTGGACAATTTTTTCGAAATCAGTTTCTGGACCGAGAGCTACGAACAGACCGACTGGCAGAACTCCTGGACGGTATTTTACTGGTCCTGGTGGATCTCATGGTCCCCTTTTGTGGGCATGTTCATTGCCCGCATCTCCAAGGGGCGAACAATAAGGGAGTTCGTTTTAAGCGTCCTGATCATCCCGACGATGCTGACCTTTTTGTGGGTCACCGCTTTTGGCGGTTCCGCCATACTTCTCGAGCTCAAGGGGATAGCCGACATATATGGGCCGGTGAAGGAAAATGTCGCCATTTCCATTTACGAACTACTGGAGCATTTTCCCTTTTCACTGGTTGCAAACCTTGCCGCCATCATGCTCGTAATCAGTTTTTTTATCACATCCTCGGATTCCGGCTCCCTGGTGGTGGACGCCTTTACATCGGGCGGCAAGCTGACATCCCCGGTTACCCAGCGCATTTTCTGGGCGGTGCTTCAGGGCGTTATGGCGGCGGTCCTCCTGCTTGGCGGAGGCCTTACCGCCCTTCAGACGGCCGCAATTATCACGGGTTTACCTTTTGCAGGGATATTGCTTATCATGGGCTACAGCCTGAAACAGGGACTTGAAAAAGAGTATGAAAAAGACGCGCTCCGCAAACAAGAAATCGAACGGGAGTCCTATCAGGATATCGTCAAAAAACTGATGCAGGAAAAAGACCAATAACAAGCGCAGGGGGTGATTCTATGAACCCGGTAAAAAACATACTCGTCTGCCTGGATTTGACCTACATAGATCCGGTCCTGATCAAATATGCAGCGTTCATTTCAGAAACAACGAATGCCCAAAAAATCTATTTCCTCCATGTCATTCAGGAATATGCCCTGCCGGACAAAGGCAGCCAGGATCTCCCCGATACGGAAGAACTCTATGAGATCATCTACAACAAGATAAAAGAGGAGGTCGACGCCGATTTCAAAAAGAACCGTCCATTCGGAATCGAAACCCGCATCGAGACCGAAGATGCATCTGCAGCCATTATTGATTTTGCCGCCGAAACCGAAACCGATTTATTGTTCATCGGCCAGAAATACGGGTCAAACCGGGAGGCTCGGTACGGTCACAAAGTTGCGTCAGGGGCGGACTGCGACATCATTTTCATACCGGAGCAGGCAGAAACCCGCATTCGAAAAATACTATGCGCAATCGACTGCTCAAAGGATGCGGAAACGGCCTTCGGGCGCGCCCTGGAAATCGCCGAAGCGACCAACGCAGAGATTACCAATTACTTCCTCTATGATACCGCCCAAACCTATTTTCCCTCCACCACCGCCAGCAGTGCAAATGCACAGCAGGAGAGGTTCCGCAAGGAACACGCGGAATTTCTGGAACGCTTCGACCTGTCCCCCGACAGCATTCCCTGCCGCTTCCGGAAAATAGATCCCACTGAAAACCAGTCAGAAGCGGTATACGAAACCGCGCAGGATGAAAAAGCGGATCTTATCGTCATCGGCGCATCCGGTGGAATCGAGGAACCCACGAGCCTGCTCGGAAATATCTCCAAAAACTTTTACAACATGGAAACAAAAATCCCGCTGCTCATCATTAAAAACAAAAAATCGAAACGTTTTTTCTGGATATAGTATATATGATGGACTCATAAAAAGTCGCGATCAGACGGCTTCGAATCACGCCATGGCGTGACAAGATCAAGGCGCGAGCAATTTTTGAAGAATTGAGTGTACTTAGCCGTACGTGAGATTCTTCAAAATTGTTCGTAACGCAGATATTGGACTTTTTGCGAAGTCGTCATATATAACAGGTTGCTGAAAAACCAGGAGGAAGATATGAGCAAAAACAGAATATGCGAACTTTTGAATATCCGTTATCCGATTATCCAGGCGCCCATGAACTGGGTGTCAGGGCCTGCGCTGGTCGCGGCGGTATCCGGTGCCGGCGGTCTCGGGACGCTCGGCCCCAACGCGGGCTCAAGCGACATCACCCATGACGTGGAACTGACCGGGGAGCGAATTCGCGAACGGATACAAACCATCCGGAAACTAACGAAATTCCCCTTTGCCGTGAACATCGTCGTCGGTTTCGGGGAAGATACGAAGTATTCGGAAAAAGTCGTGCAAGTAATCATAGAGGAACGGGTGCCGGTGGCGGTCGTCTCCGTGGGAAGTCCCCGGGTGTATACCGAAAGGCTCAAAAATGCCGGAATCAAAGTGTTGCACGCCGTATCCACAGCGGAACACGCTGGAAAAGCCCAGGAAGCCGGCGTGGATGCCGTTGTCTGCGAAGGATATGAAGCAGGCGGCCACAAGGGACTGACAGAACTGACCACCTTCGCACTGACGCCAATGGTGGCCGATGCGGTGGATATTCCGGTAATCACGGGCGGCGGCATTGCGGACGCCCGCGGCGTGATCGCGGCAATTGCCCTGGGTGCGGACGGCGTTTACATGGGGTCTCGTTTCATGGCTACCCGCCAGGCGGAAAGTCATGAAAGCGTGAAAGAGGCCATTGTCAAAAGCCGTGACGCCTGCACGGTTTCCATCCCCAAAGGAAAAATGCTTGCAAGGGATCTTAAAAACAGCTTTACGGAAGAATATCTGAAGCTCTATGAATCCGGCGCCCCGCTGGAAACGATAATCGATTTTCTCGACCGGAACTCCGCGTATCATGCCCAGCATTTGGGAAAGGCCGGGGAGTCTGAAATATGCTGCGGCCAGGGTGCCGGATTGATCAATGACATTCCCGATGCCGGCGACCTTTTGGCGGCCATCGTGAAAGACATTTCCGCAGGCTTTGCAGAACTCGAAAAACGGTTGAAAGTGTTTTTATAGAACCCATCTCAACATTCGGATTTTGAGATAAGTTCCAACTACGTAAACGGCACTTGAGGATCAATCCCTTGATGCGATGCGCATACATGTGCATATTGATCATGACGGCCATCGCGTCAGGCGGCTGCATGAAGGCAGGGCCTGACTACGTGCGTCCGGATGTCTCATTTACCGTGCCGGAAACTTATGAAAATGCCATTTCTTCCGGGCAATATTTCCAGGACGACAAGTGGTGGGAATCCTTTAACGATCCGCTGCTGAATGAAATCGTGCCAAAGGTTGTCACAAGCAATCACGATATCCGCCATGCGGCCGCTACTGTAATGGAGGCCCGCGCCCTCCTCGATCAAATTGACGCGGATCGATACCCACGGGTCGGTGTTGCCGCGCAGGCATCGCGCCAGAGACAATCCTTTCCGAACCCGCTTACCGGCGGAACCCTGTCGGTGGAATCGAAACACTTTTCTCTTTCCGTTCCTGCTTCCTTTGAAATCGATCTGTGGGGCAGGCTTGCACGCGCTTCCGAGGCCGGCCGGGCCGAACTGATGGCGGTTGAACTTAACCGCAGAACCCTCATCCAGTCCCTGATCGCTGAAACCGTGGCCCGGTATCTGGAAATACGCGCCCTGGAGGAGCAGATATCCATCACCGAAAAAATGGTTGAGACTTCCCGGCTGCACGTAGAACTTTTGAAAAACCGGTATGAACGTGGCCTGGCCCCGGTATTCGAGCTGCACCAGGCCGAAAGAACCCTTGCGCACGCACAGTCCCGCCTGCCGGCACTCCGCCAGGCCGCCGGACTGTCTGAACAGGCGCTTTCCATTATGCAGGGGGAATATCCCGTTTCAAAAAATCCGGCAGACCGGCAGCCGTACTCATTCGAAATGCTTGATCCGGTTCCGGAAGGCTTGCCTTCGGCGCTTTTGCACCGGCGGCCCGACATCATGGCGGCCGAGGCCGTGCTGGAAGCCGCATCCGCCCGAATCGGCCAGGCAAAAGCCGCCCGGTTTCCCAGGTTGTCGCTTACCGGCGCTTTCGGTTATACCAGCGATTCCCTGGCATCCTTTTTTACTTCCCAGAACGAAATATGGAATATCGCCGCCGAAGGTCTCCAGCCGTTATACGATGCCGGAAGATTGGCCGCCGGCCAGCGGGCGGCTGAAGCACGATTCGAGGCGCAATCGGTTGCATATGCCAGGGCTGTGCTTGCGGCCTTCGGGGAAGTGGAAGGCGCGCTTTTCACTCGGCAGCAGCAGATTGAGCGTCGAATTCACCTGGAACGGTTTCTGGAACGCGCGGAAAGGACTGAAAAAATCGCCGAGGATCGATACCGTCGGGGTTTGATCAACTATTCAGATGTCCTTGACGCGCTTCAGGCCAGGTACCAGGCGCAAATGGAACTGGTGGAAATCGAGTCCGCCATATATGCAAACCGGGTCCGCCTTCACCGGGCGTTGGGCGGTGGATGGGACCACGTTCTGAACGCTCCGCATCCGTTACATGGGCAGAAAAATGACCACTAAAAAACAAGCTGTTCTGCAGGCAGGGGCGGCAATTTTCATCATTGCCATATCTCTGATGGGATTCAAAGCGCTGCAGGCCGGGCGGCCGGATTTGGAGCGCCGCCAGCCGGAAGCCGTTTACCCGATGGTTCGTACTGTGAACGTATCTCCCGGCTCCGTTGATATTGTCATAAACGGAGAGGGAACGGTTAGGCCGGTATGGGAAATCCAGGTTGTTCCCCGCGTCGGGGGCAAGGTCGTTTACACATCCTCCGGATTGCTGAACGGCGGCACCTTTTCAAAAGGGGACCTGCTGATTGCCATTGAGGATGCGGACTATCAAATCGCCCATACCCTTGCCCAAGCCGGCGTCAGGGAAGCGGAAAGCCGGTACCAGCTGGCAGGAGAAGACGCAAAGGCCGCCCGCGAGGAATGGACACATTTGAATCCCGGTATCGAACCGCCCCCATTGGCGGTAAAACAGCCGCAGCTTGCCGCTGCCGCCGCACACCTTGAAGCCCAGCGCGCGAACCTGGAAAAAGCAAAGCTCGACCTGGAACGCACAAAAATCCTTGCCCCGTTCAACGGCCGTACCGGCACTGAAAATGTATCCGAAGGACAGTTTGTCACACCCGGACAGCCGCTCGGCACCATCTATGCCACCGAAGCGCTTGAAATCGTTGTTCCCATGGAAAGTACCGCCCTTGCCTGGTTTGACGTGCCCGGTTTCAACACCACCGATACCATCGGAGCAGCGGCAACGGTTTCGGCTGCCGCTGCGGGTCGTGAAATATCCTGGCCGGGTCGGGTGGTTCGCACCCATGGAACAATCGATCCGCAGACCCGCATGATCAACATCGTGATCCGTGTGAATGAACCCCTTTCCACCATTCCATCCCTCTATGTAGGGCAGTTTGCAAACGTCCGGATTGACGGCGCTACCCTTTCCGGGGCGGCGGTTATACCCCGTGCAGCCCTTCGGGAAGCCGGCACCGTTTGGGTCGTGGACGCAGATGACCGCCTTCATTTCCGGAATGTGGAAATCGCCTGGAAAGATGAGCGCGGCGTGGTGATTCAAAAGGGGCTGCATGACGGCGACCGCGTGGTGGTGTCCACACCCAAGTCCGTCACCGGCGGAATGCAGGTCCGGCCAGTGGATGCGGGGAATTAACATGAAAGGCATGATCGCATGGTTTGCCGGTAATCATGTTGCTGCAAACCTTTTGATGTTTTTCATCCTCGTTGCAGGGGCGCTTACCGCCGTAGGTATAAAACTGGAGATCTTCCCTGACAGCGCCCTGGACAAGGTTCAGATCAGCGTGGCGTATCCCGGCGCCTCCCCTTCAGAAGTCGAAGACGGGATTATCCGGCAGATTGAAGAAAACATCGCCGGGCTGGAAGGCATCCGGCGGATCGATTCGATTGCCAGGGAAGGCATCGGCGTCATTACCGTGGAAGCCATTGTGGGCGGGGACATAAAAAAACTGTTGGAGGACATCAAGTCCGAAGTAGACCGGATCACCACCCTGCCGGAACAGGCCGAAGCGCCCGTTATCGGAGAGATGACCCAGCGGATACAGGTCATCAGCCTTGCCGTTTACGGAGATGTCCCGGAAAGCACGCTCAAGCAACTCGCCCAGACAATAAAAGACGAACTGACGGCCATAGAAGGGATCACCCAGGCGGAACTGGCCGCGGAACGGCCCAGTGAAATTCATGTTGAAATTTCCGAAGAAACCCTGCGGCAATATGGGCTCACCCTGGGCATGGTCGCCGATGCAATTTCAAAAAGCAGCCTTGATCTGCCCGCTGGCAGTGTAAAAGCAGCGGAAGGAGAGGTTCTGATCCGGGCAAAGGGGCGCCGTTATTTCGCCCCGGAATATATGGACATTCCGGTTGTCGCCCGGCCCGACGGAACCCGGATACCCTTGGAACAAATTGCGGAGATACGGGAAGGATTCGCTGAAATCGATCTGTCGGCAAGGTTTCAGAAAAAGGATGCCATACTGATAACCGTCTTCCGGGTGGCGGACCAGAGCGCCCTGGAGGTGGCCCGTAAGGTAAGGGAATACGTGGAGCAGGTTCGTCCGTCATTGTCCCACGGGGTGCATGTGGACTACTACCAGGACATGTCTGTTATTCTGAAAAGCCGAATCGATCTCCTTTTGAAAAACATGCTGCTGGGCCTTATCCTGGTGAGCCTTCTCCTTACCCTCTTCCTTAATGCAAAGCTGGCGTTCTGGGTGACACTGGGCATTCCCGTGAGCTTTGCCTTTGGCCTGATTTTTCTGCCGGAGTACGATGTTTCCCTCAACATGGTATCCCTTTTCGCCTTTATCATGGTGCTGGGAATCGTGGTGGACGACGCCATCATTGTGGGCGAAAACGTGTTCCGAAAGCATGAAGAAGGCTATGATTCCCTTCCTGCGGCGATCGATGGCACCTATGAGGTAGGAAGACCGGTTATCTTTTCCGTCCTGACCACCATGGCCGCATTCTGGCCCCTGTTAATGGCGGGCGGCGTCATGGGAAACATCATGCGACACGTGCCGGTTGTGATCATTGCCGTACTGCTGGGCTCCCTTATTGAATCCCTGATGATACTCCCTGCCCATCTGGAACGAAGCAGGAAAAAACAAAAAGGAAAAGAAATACGCCCCAAACGAATGACCCGGGCGCTGCAATGGTTCATAGACAACCCCTATGACAAAATTCTGAGAGTATGTGTCAAGTGGCGATACATTACCCTTGCGGCCGGTGTGGGCATTCTTATGCTGACACTGGGCATATGGGCCGCCGGCATCGTCAAATTCACCTTTTTTCCCAAAGTCGAAGGGGATGTCATGCAGTGTACACTGACCATGCCTTCCGGCACACCCGAGCATCGGACGCTCGACGCGGTGCGCCAGATAGAGGAAGCCGCCCTTCAAATGCTGGCCGATCAAGACGGGCTGCGTCCTGAAGACGCCCCGCCTCTCATGGAGCACAGTGTTTCAATTATCGGCGTTCACATCAATCCAAGAGGGAGCGGAGAAGTCGGCGGTCACCTGGCGCACATTTTTATCCAGCTGCTCGAAGGCGAACGCCGGGAAATCAGCTCCCAACTGTTGATCAACAAGTGGCGCAGCCAAGTGGGGGCAATACCCGATGCCGAATCAATGATGTTCAGCAGCGAAATACACAGCGTGGGCAGTCCTGTTGAAGTTCATCTTTCAATGGACGATCACTCGCTTCTGCTGGAAGCGACGGGGAGGCTGAAAACAGAGCTCGAAGGATTCGCCGGTGTATTTGACGTTGCGGACAGCTTTCTGCCCGGCAAGATGGAAATGCAGCTTTCGCTTCTGCCGGAAGCGGCAGGACTCGGCCTGAAATTGAGTGACCTGGCCCTCCAGGTTCGGCATGGGTTCTATGGTGCGGAAGCACTGCGGTTTCAGAGAGATAAAGACGAAGTAAAAGTACTGGTAAGATACCCGGAGGAGGAGCGGCTTTCCATGGAAAACGTTGAATCCATGCGCATTCGAACGCCTGCCGGCAAGGAAGTTCCTTTTTCCGAAGTGGCGAAAGTAAAAATGGAGCAGGGCTATGCAAGCATCGAGCGCTCCCGGAGATTGCGGGTCATCAAGGTTTCTGCGGATGTGGACGAAGCCGTCACCAATGCCAGCGAAGTCCGGCAATTCCTCGCAGCCGAATATCTTCCGGATCTGGCGGCCGCCTACCCGGGGCTGAAATATACCATAGAAGGAGAGGGGCAGGAGCAATCCGAGGTTTTTGCCGGACTGAAAAGAAACTTCATCATCGCCCTTTTTGCCATTTACGTTCTTCTGGCGGTTCCATTCCGATCGTTTTCACAACCGGCCATCGTAATGGCAGCCATTCCTTTCGGTATCGTGGGAGCAGTAATGGGGCACCTGTTGATGGGATACAACCTCAGCGTGATGAGCCTTTTCGGCATTGTTGGTTTGTCCGGCGTTGTGGTCAACGCATCATTGGTGCTCATCGACCGGGTAAACAGAATACGCCGGGGTACAGCGGTATCCGCCCTTGAAGCAGTAATCGAAGGCGGTAAAATGCGGTTTCGGGCCATTATCCTGACATCCATCACCACCTTCGGGGGCCTTACCCCCATCATCCTGGAAAGAAGCCTCCAGGCGCGATTTTTGATTCCCATGGCCATCAGCCTGGCCTTCGGCGTTCTTTTTGCCACGGTGATCACGCTGCTGCTGATCCCGGCGGGATACATGATTCTGGACGACATCCACGAGGGCATCGATCGCCTGAAGCGTCGGAGCGCTAAAAGCAGTTTTTATCGGCACAATTTTTGATGTTCACACATTTTGTTACGTACACATTTTGTCTTATCTGTTGATCATTTCCTCAATGTTTTATATAGTATGAACCGGACGACACATTCAGGGCACGTGTTCTTGTTGATCCATTCCGTAATTTCAGTCAATACGCAGATTTAATAGAACCCATCCTCCATAACCCCCGACCGACGGCCGGGCAGAGGGGCAGATGAAATACCGGAAACTTCTCCATTTTCTTCAAAATTTCGGAAAAGATCCTGATACGCTCGTATTTGAGGATGAACTCACCGGTTTCGGCAACAGACGCCGCTTGTTTCAGTTTTTCGAAAATGACATCGACCGGCAAAATCGTCCTCACCATCCCCTTTGCCTTTTGATGGTCGGCATAGACGACCTGGAGAGGATCAACCGAAAATACGGCCGGAATGTGGGCGACGAGATCATCGTTCACATATCGGGAATAATGAAGCCGCTGGCAATGGAAAAAGATCTGCTCGTGCGATATGGCGTCGGCGAATTCATCATGCTCCTCCCCGGAAAAGACAAGCAGGAAGGCATTGCAACAGCAGCGTCTTTGATTTCAGCGTTCCGGGAAAATCCTTTTTTCTCTTCCGAAGCGGGCAAACCAATACCGGTATCCATGGTTATCGGCGCTGCTTGTGCGCCCGATGATGCCGACTACGGAAAACTGCTGATCGACCGGGCGGACACCGCTCTTTTCCATGCGAGGAAAAAAGGGGGGGGCAGCATTGTTGATGCCTCGGACGTCGACCGCCTGGCGATCCGCTATATTCACAGTGCCGGCATCGTGGGCCGCAAATTCCATTTCGATATTGTCAGCGCCGGCTTCAGAGACCTGGCCAGGGGAAAGAATCAATTCTTCATTGTCGACGGCGCTCCCGGCATGGGAAAGACCAGCTTTATCGACGCCGTCAAACGAAATCTTGAAAAAACACGTTTACAACCGATCCGGGTCAACGGCATCATCCAGGAATCATTCCGCCCCTATTATCTTATTTCTTACGCCATCATCGCGTTGATGAACCGGCGCGAAGACAAGGGCATTACCATTATTGAATCCACCAGCAAAGAAGACCTCGCCTGCCTTTTGCATATCATCCCCCAACTGGCGGATGAAAAGATACAAATCGTACCGGGTGATTTTCCGGACAAACCCAAAACCGTATTCAATGCAATCAATCGATTTTTGTCAAAGCTGGCTGAAAACCAGACCCTTGTATTGCTTATAGATGACTTCGACCTGGCCGATCCGGCTTCCCTTGATATTCTCCATGCGTTGATGACCAGGGGGGAATCCTCCTTATTCATCTGTGCAGCGGCTTCCAGCGGAGAAAAGGAGCATTCACACGCCATTCCGCTTTCCCTGTTTCGAACGGCATACAGTGAACGCCTTGATATAAAAAACATATACCTGAATCCGCTGGTGCCGGTGGACATAACAAAATACATCAACCTCATTTTCCCCGGCATCCATCTCCCGGAAAGCCTTGCCGATGAACTCGCTCGCGTTACCGGAGGAAATCCCCTGTTTCTCGTTGCGATCATTATTAAAATGATTGAAGACCGGAAAATTCTGCAGTCTGAAAACCGATGGACCGTAGGAGAGCTTGAAACCGGATATTTCCCGGGATCGTTTGAACAGATTATCCGGGAGAAACTGGACAGTCTGGACAGCCGGAACAAAGAATTCATTGACAGGGTATCCGCTTTCGGGGAATCGTGTTCGCTCAGCATGCTTGAAGGTTTTACAAAACAGGAATCATACCAGGTGTATGAAATCATCAAGGAAGCCGTAGATAACGGGCTTATGCGTCACGAATACAGTGATGATGATGAAAATATCCGCTTTTCGAACAAGTTTGTGCGGGAAGTGATCTATGAGAGAATCGGGGAGGACGAAAGGAAAAAACTGCACGAAGAAATCGGCCGTTACCATGAAAAACTATACTTTCAGAACGTGCTCCCCTCCGCCTCTCACCTTGCATACCATTTCAAGCAGTCCGGCAACCTTGAAAAAGCCAATACATACGACCAGTTGATGGCCCGGTACAATAAAGAGGTCTATAAAGAAAATCCTTTCGAGGAAGAAAGCGGCGCGGAGGAAGAAGGCGCCGGCAGGGAGCAGGAAATTGCCGATAAAGCCCTCTCGGAAAAGGGGCTTGAAATGGTCCCGGAAATGCTTCATGCCCTTGTTGTTTCCGTAAGAAATTTCCGCCTATATCCGGAAAAAAGCAAATCCGTGACAATCATGACCGGAAGGCTGACCGGGCTTGTGCGGGAAATCCTTAACACAAACGAGTGTTTCAGTATCATTGTGGAAAAAAACATACTGCTGATCAATTCACAACCGTTGGACACCATGTCCCTTCCGGCAGTGGCCGCAAAAATCGTCGAGCTCTGGAACCGCCTGGAATTAAAATGCCTCACCATAAAAAGAGGCGTTACCGAAAATGAGCTCCTTGCCGTTGTGAAACAGATCAGCACCGTAGGAAAAAAAGCGGTCACACCCAAATTCTGGATACGATTTGCCGAGGAAAACAACCTTGGCAATATTATTCCAATTCAGGTGAGGTACGCAAAAATCGAACCCGGACAAAAACCGATTGAAAACGTGGCCGGGATCATGCCGGAAGATCGCATCGAGCCATTGGAAGCGGAAATCGGTCACCAGTTCAGCACCGAAGAGAAAAAAGCCATACAACTCATTATCAGCTCCCTCCTGTCCGCTTTTAACAAAATAAAACTCTATCCGTCCCGCGGCCAGGTGGCCACAAAAGCCGTTTTTCAGGTCGTCACGCATTTGAATGCATTTCTGAAAACATGGCCGGTTTTCACGGTTGCCCGGATCGATAACAGGCTTCTCGTTAACGGGATAAAAATCGATACCCGTGACTTTGAAAGCCTGGCGGACGGCTTTTTGAAAATGCTAACGGAAACCGGATTGAACAGTCTTTCCTTTACAGGCGGAATCAGCGCAAATGAGATCGTCGATTTTATCCTCGCCGCATGCCGTATGCCGGCGGAATCGGCAGGTCCGGATTTCTGGCAGAAACTGGCCGCACAAAAACAGATCAACAACATTCTTTTCAACCAGAGCATCTATGACATCATCCCCGCGGAAACAGGCGAAGAAAAGGAGTCGCTGAAAAAGGACGAAGCAGAAACGGGCAATGAAAAAACAGAATATGAATTTGACCGCATCGATATGCCGACAAAGGCCAAAGAATTATACCTGAAAGGCGATATCAAGGGTCTTGAAACGATCCTGCACAAGGCGGTCGAAACGTACCTGAATGCCGGCAGCAACAGCAAACTGAAACTTGTAAAAACCTTCCGCAAGGCCTTGTTTCCGGAAGATTGGCAACCCAGCAGCGCCTATATCAAACTGATCGCAAATCATGTCATCACGCTGCTGGAATCCGAAGAAGATGAAGCCATCTTGAAAAAGCTCCTTGACCTGTGCCATGAATGCACCACAACGTTTATCTTGTTCGGTGAATATACCTTTGCCTCCTGGATACATACCAAAATGGCCTCCCGGTTTGCAGCTGCATTCCCGAACCGCAGCAGAGCGGAGGATATTGCTGGAAATTCCGCAGAGATACAGGTATTCGGCAGAACACTCGATCCCAGGGTAAGAGATGCAATCGCCGAAGATCTGCAATCGGGTGATCGTTTGCGGCAGCAGGACGCCGCCCAGCTTGTCAGCAGCATGGGCGCCTGCATGATTCCCTTTCTCATCGATGTCATAATGGAATCAAAAGAGCTTCGGACACGGCATCTTGCCGCGGGATTACTCCAGAAGCATGGAAAACCGGGCGGGAATATTCTGAAAAAAAACATCACCAATGCGCTGCGTCCGGAGCAAAAATCACGGATATTAGATATCATCGATACAGTGACGGTTGAGCTGGAACACGAGCTGGCGCATGCGCTTTCCGACCCGGAAGAAAATGTCAGGCGCAGCGCATTCAAGCTCATTGAGCGGCTCAGGACGCCCGAGGCCCTGGCCCTGGCAAACAATGCCGCCAAAAGCGGGGATGCCCGGTTGGCCCTTCCAGCCATCCATACACTGGTAAAGCAGAAGCCTGGATTTCTTGCAGAAACGCTATCAATCATTATGAAGGAGTCCGGTAATTCTGAAATTCTCATCGCATGCAGCCGGGCAATGGGACAGACGGGTGACGCGGTTTTCATTTCGCCTCTTGCGGAAATTCTGATTCCAAAACGCCGCCTTTTCCGCCGGAAAAAATACGATGCCTCCGTTCGCGTGGCCGCAGCCTTTGCATTGGCTCAGCTTCCCGGTGAAAAAGCCAACGCGCTCATGCAGCGCCTAAAAAAAGATCCGGACGAAAGAATCCGCCAGGTCGTCAATCGATATTCCCTGCAGTAGTGAAGCCCTTCACCCCGGGCAGGTTCTCTTGGAGCAAATGCTACAAGAATCCGCGCGTGTAAAAGCCATATCTCCATAAAAATAACATTGACATGTAAATACATTATCTGCTTTAATAAAAATTTTATATTTTATCGAACATTCTACATGCGTGTGCGCCTGCTCTATGCGAATCCACAGGATCGGGTGCAGACAAAAGCCTGTATTCTTGGAGCGTTCACCTAAAAAACCACTTGGAGGACAACGGAATGTCGCTTTCAGACAATAAACCGGCGATGAACCGCAGGAATGGAACCCTTGAAACAATGGGGAGGAAAATGTACCGGGCGAAACATATTTTGCTGATCATATTATTGCTGGCAGCGTTCGACGCTTACTCCAAAACGGCTGCTGCGCCCGCTTTTGCCGAGGAGTCGGCCGGCACGGAATCATTGCATGTGGCCAGCATCGAACCCGTATACGTGGAAAAGGGTGCCAGCACCTACATGGTTACCATCAGGGCGCATGTAATAAACAATGGAGAGTCGGAAAACGTGGCCATTGATGTGGCAGGGAAGGACGAGGATGGCTTTATCCTGCAGAATATCAGGTTCACCGGCACCATCGCACCCGGAAAAAGCAGGATGCTGATGGAACGATTCCAAATCAGGGGGGAAACCTACGAAAAAATAAGCACCTGGGAGGTCAGGCGATAATTCAGAGAAAAATGCACATTTTTTCGCCCACAAGCTACCTGACAACCCTAAGATGCCCCACATTCCTGAGCTTTTCCCAGAAAATCCGCAGAATCACCATTGAAGCACCCGCAGCATCCATGTCCGAACCTGAAAGACCGGCAATTTTTTGACAATTCAAAACGAGTTCCGGATTCCCCGATTCAAAACCCAATGGTTTTTTCAATACTTCGGAAAAATCCTGCAGATTTTCTTTTTTTGCACTGGCAATGCGCATCTTTTCCATGGAAGAAAGGTAATTCATCAAAAAAGCCACTGCCTGTTCGACCGTCCGGGGAAAACCATCATCCATTCCCGGAGCACCTTTTCCCCGGGAAAACTGCATCGCGGTCCCGGGCATTGTATTGGCAATGATGTCGATATGAAATACCGTCTCCAGAACATTGCGGACCGTTTTGTATATTTTCGGATCCTTGCTCGCACGGGGTCCGGCAACGTTTAACACCTCTACTTCATGGAGATCTATCCATTCATGGATATCAATAGCTGCATCAAAGGCAATGAGCTTTACCATGTCCACATGGAGAACCGGCTTTCCGTGCTTTTTCGATAGCGTCCAAGTCAACAACGATCCCCCCGTCAGCTCGCCGTGGCTTATGATCAGCGTTCCATCCGAGTCCAGTACATTTTTCGCCGTCCTGTCAGCATAATCCCCGCCGGACATCTCTTGCAGGCTGTATCGCATGGGTACAGACCCGTCTTCCGCCTTTCGCCCCTCGGGCACCCAACCACCGTGGGCAACCCCATATTCTATTGCAAAATCAAGCGCCGCACGGTCGGCCCCTGTCTGCCCACCGGATACTATTTTTTTTATGGTCATGGTCAATACTGATGAATTCGTAAAAAGTTACAAGATACGTAACAGATGGCTAAGTTAAAAGTTCCATATACAAGGCGTAGCAATTTTTCATACGCGAAGGCATACCTGTAGTATGTTAAGCGGATGAAAAATTGTTACAACGCAGTAGATGGTACTTTTAACGACGCCATCAATACTCTATCCTAAAATGGCCCTGGCCCTCGGTTTTAAAAAAAGGTGGTACAATAGGTCGCAATAGCGATTCATTCTTACCATCCCTTCCTCTGATTCTGCAAATCGCCAGAATCCGTAAAGCTTTGTCAGCCGGATCAGCTTGTCGCTGTAGCGGGCCCAGGTAAAATTTTCCCTGACCCGCTTTATACCGTTTTCGGAAATCATTTTCCAGTGTTCAGGGTCTTTTTCACATTTTGCAATAAATTCCATGATGTCTCCCGCCATCATTTCCGGTCTGCTTGTATTCATCAGGTATCCGCTTTTTTTGTTAATGATGATCTCGGACGGCCCCCCGAATATCGGTCCGAATGTGGGTAGTCCGCACTGCATCGCCTCCAGTACCGTAAGCCCGAAAGCTTCGAAAAGTGCGGGCTGGACAAACATGCCGCCCTTGTCCGCGATAATGCGGTATACCGATCCGGTTTCCTGCTTGGGAACGGACGGCAGCCAGCGGATACTCCCTTTGAGCTGATATTTTTCAATCAGGGAATACATTTTTTCGATTTCATTTCTTTCTTCAACGTCTTCGGATTCCTCCATGCGAATGGTACCGGCGGCCACGACCAGGTTGCAGTGCTTTCGGAGTTCCGGGTCCATGCCGAACGCTTCTACGAGCCCCGTGATATTCTTGATCCTGTCAAGCCTGGCCATTGTAAACACAGGCGGTTTTTCCGGATCCTCCAGGTATCCATGTATATCCTCTTCCTGATCGTGAAAAATGCGCTCTTCCCAATACCGGGTCCTGCTGTCCGTCCGCTTGTCGACATCGTAATACGGAAAATAATTGACCTCGTCGACTCCCGGGGGAACCACATTGAACTTCGGGGAAAACAGGTTGATGCCGTTTATTACCTGGTAGAGTCCCGGCATTGTGTAATACTGATAGGACTCATATTGTCCCATCCGGTCATCGGTGCCGGCGATCTCCTGGTACGTGCTGGTTATAATAAAATCCGACCGGTTCATGGAAAGGAGATCTGCCGTGTACTGGCAGGAAAAATGATAATCCTGCTCCATATTTTCCCAGTAAAGATCGGAAAACAGGTACTTCGTCTTTTCCAGCGCGTGCGCAATGGTGCACTGGATAACCTTGAGGCGGTCCGACAACAGGGTGGCCACCAGGTTTCCATCGGAATAATTACCGACAATAAGGTCTGGCCGGCCGCTCAGCTTCGCCAGCAGCTCATTTTCGCAATCTTCGGCAAACCGATCCAGATAAGGCCATATTTTGAATCTTGAGATCCAGTCCTGGATGACATTGCCTCCGTCATCATAAAACGGAATCCTCAGAATATAGGAATACTCCGTCCCGATGATATCCTCTTTGGGCTGATTGCAACTCGTATTGCCGGCGTTGGGTATGAGCCGGGTAAGAACGATAATTTTAGGTGTGACATCGATGCCCGCCATTTCATACTCAGAAACAAGGTACTTTTCCAGGGCGCGCACCTGGTCCAATATATAGATCACCTGCCCCCCCGTGTCCGGTTTGCCCAGTACGTTTTCCTGGCCAAACCAGCCGTGCGGCGATAATATGGCGACCTTGGAAATCATCGGCACCCGCGAAATGAATTCCTCGAGGGCACCACTCCTGGGCTCGTAAAAAAGCCCCTTGAGCAGCTCCATGGTTTCCGTGATCCGCTGAACATTATACCCCCAGCCCGGCTCGAATCCGTTCAGCTTCATTTCCCGCTCGATTTGTACATAAGGTGTTTCCGGGTCCTCTTTTTCAAGCATCTGGATGGTCTTTTCGAGGGCATCCAGACAATCATCCCGGTTTTGAAGAATTGCCTGGTTCACCAGCAGCTGCTGGCCGTTTATCCTGTGCAGCTTTATGAAATCAAACAGCTTATTCCCCCATTCGTCCGCCTTCTGGAACATCCTTGAAGACAGGTGCTTGTTTAAAAAGCTGACCCCCTTGCCCACGTTTTTGACGGTTCGCACATTGGGCGAATAATCGTAAAACGGCATGAAATCAATTTCAAGGGTATCGCGGTTTGCCGAAGGCTTATTCCCTATAACGTATGCGTCCTTGTAGTCGAGATACCGGCTGATGCTGATTTCCTGCAGATAGTCGCAGCTTCTGTTCATCCGGTATAAACGGATCTTTCCCCGTTCATGGCGGTGCATGATCAATGCAAGATTGTCGATGATCAACAGTTCGTTGACTTTTCTCAGAAATCCGGCTGTCTTCGAGTTTTCCATGACGCCTGAAGGTTTTTCATGCTCGCGGCACCATTGGCGCCACTTGAGCCATACATCATTCCTGAGAAAAAATTTGCCCTCCTCGGTAAACAGGCGATACATGAAATCCGCAAAATCCCGGTGTTCTTCATCGGTGATGATCTGGGATATGACATTAACCATTTTTTAACTCCTTTATTGCCTTACGATACACCGCTGCTGCCCGGCCCCCGAACTCGGCATTCAAACCCGTATATAAAGATACAACCATGTAATGGAGGCATCCTTCATTACTTGGCTGCATCTTTACCATATACTGACAAAAATCACCAGGGCGGCAAAGACAGTGCTACCGTTAAATCATTTCAGCGCCCCCGTCAAAAAACCTGAACCGCGATACTCCTCTTTCAACGGCTAGTGTTGCCACATAATCCCTTCCGGGGTCAATATCAAAAAGCTGCCATTTTGCATGCTCCTCCCTGTCCCAGGCGGCATGAAGCAATACGGGAGGGTCTTCCGGAAGAACGGATACCGCAAACCGGTTAAGAGGGATGGAAAGGCCCACCCCCTTTGCCTTCAAAAAGGCCTCTTTTCTTGTCCAGCATGTAAAAAATGCCCTCCAGCGGATTTTCTCCGGCAAACCGGCGATCATTTCCGCCTCTCCGGGGGTAAAAAACCGTCTCGCGATCTTGAGGGCATTGCACGCACGACCCAGGTATTCAACATCGATGCCGATATTTTGTTTTCTCGAAACCGCATACAATGCCAAGCCATGGCTATGGGACAGGTTAAATTGAAGATCGGTCTTTCCGGGGAAAACATTCAGCTGCGGCTTTCCATGGAAACCGGATAAAAAACGGATCTCCTGGGCAGCGATATGAATATAACCGCCCAGGATTTGTCGTAAAAAACCGCGGGAGGCAATGTAGCGGTTGCGATGAACCGGAAAACGCAGCCGGTCGGCCCTTTCCTGTTCTTCTGCGGAAAGGGACTTGAAAAGCAGACGGATTTCACCGGGCGTCCGGTCGAGCGAAACGCGCCATATATCCGCATCATCCGTCGTCATCTCCTCCTGGGAGGCGGATTGCGGAGAGGACCACGCCGGAGTCGGTGCCATGGATCAGCCCCTCGTATCAGGGGCGGCATTCATCCCTGTCGGAAAACCGGATATTTTTCGCAACAGCATTCACCCTTGCCATTATGTCCTTGCCATCAAGCTGCGTAAGCCTGAAATTGCTGACCAACAGATTTCCATTGATCATTACATACCTGACATCGCCCCCCCTTGCTGCATAGACCACGTGCGACACGGGATGATACAACGGAAGCAGATGGGGTTGACGGATATCGACAACCACCAGATCCGCTTCCTTGCCTGTCTCAACAGACCCGATCCGATCGCCTAAGCCTATGGCCCGCGCCCCTTCGATCGTGGCCATGCGGATCACTTTTTCCGCATTCATGACCGTCGGATCTTTACGCGACACCTTGTGGAGCCTGGCGGCCGTACCCATTTCCGAAAACATGTCCAGATTGTTGTTGCTGGCGCATCCGTCGGTGCCCAACCCCACCACCAGCCCACAATCTATCATCGCGCCCACCGGGGAGATCCCGGAAGCAAGCTTCATATTGCTTTCCGGATTATGGGATATTTTTACATTGTTTCTTACAAGAATGGAAAGATCATCCATATCCACCCAAACGGCATGAACGGCAAGCGTATCCGCATCCAGTACACCCAGGCTTTCAAGATATTTCACCGGCGATCTACCCGGTGGCAGCCCTGCAAGATCCGGCTCGTTTCTCGTTTCAGCGACATGCACCTGGAAAAGGACATTTTCCCGTTTGGCTGCCTGTTTTGCCGATACCAGCGTTTTCGCAGAACAGGTGTATGGGGAATGGCAGAAAATGGACGGAAGGATCAGGGGCGAGCGGTTTTTCCACTTCCTTGCAAAATCGACGGCATGCTGGATATTGGCACCTGGATCAGGCAATCCCGGAGCCGGGAAATCAATCACCCCCTGCCCCAGTACCGCCCGCATGCCCGCTTCGCTGAGCGCTTCAGCAACGGCATCCTCGAAAAAGTAGCCGTCACAGCAGGTTGTGGTTCCGGAAAGCAGCATTTCGGCGCAGGACAGAAGGGCTCCCCATTTGACCGTTTCCGGCCGAAGATGTTTCTGCTCGGCAGGGAAGATATGGTTGTTCAACCATCGGTCAAGGGGGATATCATCGGCAAGCCCGCGAAAAAGAGACATGGGCAGGTGGGTATGGGTATTGACCAGCCCGGGCATTACCAGGCCGCCGTCCGCATCGATGATATGCGGGGTGGAAGCCGTTTCGCCGGGAACATCCGCCGCCGGTCCCACGTATGCAATCCTGCCGCCGGCAATGCCCACCGCACCGTTATAAATGATCTCAAAGTCGGCATTGACGGTTATAATGATCCCGTTGGTGATCAGTGTTTCAAAGGCCATATCAGAAATTCGTGAATCTTTAGATTTTCCCCAGCGCCTGAGAAAGATCGGCCAAAATATCGTCGATATGCTCGATGCCGACAGACAGACGCACCATGTCCGGCGTAATGCCCGCTTCTACCTGCTGCTTTTCCGTAAGCTGGGAATGGGTCGTGCTGGCCGGATGGAGCGCCAGGCTTTTGGCGTCCCCCACATTGGCAAGAATGGAAAACAGTTCCAGGTGATCAATAAACCTTTGGCCGGCATCTTTTTCCCCCTTGATGCCGAATACCACCATGGCGCCAAAGCCTTTCTTCAGGTAGCGGCTGGCGGTCGGATACGCAGGGTCGTCCGGCAGCCCCGGGTAACGAACCCATTGAACATCCGGATGGTTTTTCAGGAAGCCTGCAACCTTCATGGCGTTTTCGCTATGCCGCTCCATTCTCAGGGGAAGGGTTTCAAGCCCCTGGAGAAACAGCCACGCATTATCCGGGGAGATGCAGGCCCCCAGGTTCCTGAGTGCTACCAGGCGCATCCGCAGGGCAAATGCAACCGGATTCAGGTCGCCCAGATCATGGGCGAAACGAAGATTGGAATAGCTCGGTTCCGGCGTATTATAAAAAGCGAACTTCGGATCGGTCCAATCAAAGGTTCCCGCATCGACCACTACGCCGCCGATGCCGGTGCCGTGCCCGCCGATCCACTTGGTCGCTGAATTGACCACGACATCGGCCCCGTGATCGATCGCCCTGACAAGATACGGCGTTGTAAAGGTCGCGTCCACGATAAATGGCAGGTGATGCTTTTTGGCGACTTCGGAAACAGCTGCCAGGTCCGTGACCTCCAGGGTGGGATTCCCGATGATCTCGGCGAAAATGACGCGGGTTTTCTCCGTGACCGCGGCGTCAAAATTCGCCGGATCACGCGGGTCTACAAAAGTTGTCGTGATGCCGAACTGCGGCAGAATGTCGTTGAACATGGTATAGGTGCCGCCGTACAGGTTTTCGGCCGATACCACATGATCCCCGGCTTTGCAGATATTGATGATGGAATAGAAAACAGCGGACGTTCCCGATGCTAAGGCCAGGGCGGCCTTCCCCCCTTCCAATGCCGCCATACGCTTTTCAAAAACATCGGTTGTGGGGTTCATCATACGCGTATAGATATTTCCCGGCTTCTTTAGTGAAAACAAATCCGCCGCATGCCGGGCGTTTTTGAAAACATAGGATGTCGTCCGGTGAATCGGCACCCCCCGCGACAGGGTTTCCGAATCCGGCGTATGCCCTGCATGCAGGCAGAGAGTTTCAAACTGCCGCTTGTTCTCCATTTGGTTTGTCTCCTTGGTCTTCGGTTGTTACTCCCCTTCAAAAAGGGGGGTACTGATATACCGCTCTCCCGTGCTCGGCAGGATCGTAACAATGCATTTTCCTTCCGACTCCGGGCGGGAGGCCACTGCCAGGGCCGCATGAACCGCAGCCCCGGATGAAATCCCGCAAAGCAGCCCCTCAGAGGAAGCAAGGAGGCGTGCAGTCCGGAACGCGTCATTATTGGAAACGGTTATCACCTCGTCGATGACGGATTGGTCCAGCACGTCCGGCACGAAACCGGCACCGATCCCCTGAATTTTGTGCGGACCGGGCCCTCCTCCGGACAGCACCGGCGAATCGGCCGGTTCGACTGCAACCGCCCGAAAAGAGCGTTTCCGCTGTTTTATCACCTGGGAGACCCCTGTGATGGTGCCGCCTGTACCCACTCCCGCGACAAAAATATCCACCTTGCCGTCCGTATCGCTCCATATCTCCTGCGCCGTTGTTTTCCGGTGTATTTCCGGATTCGCGGGATTGGAAAACTGGTCCGGCATATAAAAATCCGGATTTTCCGATAAAATCTCCCGCGCCCTTGCAATGGCCCCGTTCATTCCCTTATCCCCCGGCGTCAGAACCAGTTCGGCGCCCAGGTGCGCCAGCAGCTTTTTCCGCTCCAGGCTCATGGTTTCGGGCATGGTCAGCATGAGCCGGTATCCCCTCGCTGCACATATGTAGGCAAGGGCAATCCCCGTATTTCCGCTGGTCGGTTCTATGATGGTTGTTTCCGGTCCGATCAACCCTTCTTTTTCAGCCGCCTCGATCATCCCCACCCCGATACGGTCCTTGATGCTTCCCAGGGGATTGAAAAATTCCAGCTTTGCATAAACATCCGCTTTCACGCCCTCTGCAATCCGATTGAGACGGACCATTGGCGTTTGGCCAAGGATGCCGGCGATATTGCTGTAAAGAGTCATGGCAGGGTATCCTTTTCTTCCAGGCAGGCTGCGTTTTCGCCATTTCTCCGGTATATGAGCCTGGGTTTTTCAATAAGAACCGTTGTTTTCGGCGGAACCGATTCGGTCAGCCATACGTTTCCGCCGATGACGGAACCGGCACCGATAATGGTTTTACCGCCAAGAATCGTGGCGCCGGAATAGATCACCACGTGATCTTCAATGGTGGGATGTCGTTTAATGCCCCGCATATCCTCGCACTTGTCCTCCGGCACGGACAAGGCACCGATCGTGACCCCCTGATAGATCCGGACGTTGCTGCCGATAATGGACGTTTCTCCGACCACCACTCCCGTGCCATGATCGATTACGAAGCTTTCGCCGATCTCCGCGCCGGGATGGATGTCGATTCCCGTCAGGCTGTGGGAATGCTCCGTCATGATCCGCGGTATGAGGGGAACGCCCAGTTCGTGAAGCTTATGCGCCATCCGGTATACGGAGATGGCATACATGCCGGGGTAGCTGAAAATAATCTCGTCAAAACTTTTTGCCGCAGGATCTCCGTGATAAGCGGCCTCTATATCCATGGCCAGGGTGCTCCGCAGTCCGGGAACAGCCTCCAGAAAAACCAGGGCCGCCTCGTATCCCCGCCGTGTGCAATCGGAGCATGGCAGGTCATACTTGAAACATTCATAGCGAATGGCCCGACAAATCTGGTCGGAAAGCAGGTCAAACACCGCCGAGGTCAACTGCCCGATCCTGTACTTCATGTTTACCGGATCGACCTTTTCCCGGTTAAAATACCCGGGGAAAAGGATTTCCCTGATTTTTTCAACAATTTCAACAATCACGTCCTCAGACGGGATCGGTTCATAATCAATGTGGGAATAATGCTTCTTGTCTTCGGTCGAAGAAATAATATTTTCGATTACGCCCGTCAACCGGCATCGGTAATCCGAATAGGTTGCGGCGCTTTCCTTGCAAGTCCCGATATCATGGTTTTCATCAATTGTGGACAAACTTCACCCCCCTTCCGGTAAAAGTCAAAACGGGCAACGATGTATCACAAAATATTACTGGGCCGCACATGACGCCCCTTGTTTCCAGAAGGGCGACATGCTGCGGAGCCGTTCAATCAGGGGCGGCATCTTCTCGCATACATAGTCTATTTCTTCGCGGGTCGTGTATGTGCTCAGGCTGAACCGGATCGATCCATGTGCCGCCGTGAAAGGAACGCCCAGGGCTCGTAACACATGCGACGGTTCAAGTGTTCCGGAAGTGCATGCGGAACCTGATGAAGCGCATATCCCCAACTGATCGAGCATCAGCAGGATCGATTCCCCCTCGACATACTCGAAGCTGACGCTCAGGGTATTGGGGAGGCGATTTTCGCGGCTGCCGTTGAGAAGCGTGTTGGGGATGTTTTCAAGAATGCTGGATTCCAGAAGGTCGCGCAGCATCCGGACGCGGTCCATTTCCCCTTCAAGATCCTTTTGGGCCATCCCGGCGGCTTTTCCCAAACCGATTATGGAAGCAACGTTTTCCGTGCCGCCGCGGCGCCCCTTCTCCTGGTGTCCGCCGATCAGGAAGGGGGAAAACCGGGTTCCCTTTTTCACATAAAGCACACCGACACCCTTGGGCGCATGAAACTTGTGGCCGGAAAGCGAAAGCATGCTTACGCCTGTTTGTTTGACATCCACCGGCACCTTTCCCACCGCCTGGACCGCATCTGTATGAAACACGATGCCTCTCTCGGCCGCCGCATGGGCAAGCTGCTCTATGGGGAAAATAACTCCGGTTTCATTGTTCGCCCACATGATGCTGACAATCGCGGTGTCATCGGCCATGTGATCGTAAAGGTAGTCGATGTCCAGGCGGCCTTCCCGATCCACCGGCACCCACGTCACCCGGTACCCGTTTTTGGCAAGATGCTCGCACAGGTTTTTTATGGCCGGATGCTCCACCCGCGTGGTGATGATATGTTTTTTTTTCGGATTGGAATGGAGCGCGGCATAAATCGCGGTGCTGTCACTTTCGGTGCCGCAGCTGGTAAATATGATTTCATCCGGATCCGCATTGATCAAATCAGCGACCTTTTCACGGGCCTCGACAATTTTCTTCCCCAGCATCCCCCCAAAGGTATGCATGCTCGAAGGATTGCCGTACTGCTCTGAAAAATACGGCAGCATTTCCTCCACCACCGCCGGCGCCACCCGTGTTGTCGCATTGTTGTCAAGGTAAATGACCTTCATTTTTTCACCTCCTCAACCACCAGATCGGGTGTCACAAGTTCCCGCAGCTTGCTCTCGACGTAATTCTTCAGGGTCAGTTCAGAAGCCGCGCATGTCGCGCACGTCCCGATAAGTTTCACGTAAACGACGCTTCCGTCCACATCCACCAGCTCGATGCTGCCGCCGTCCTTTTCCAGCGCCGGCTTGATTTCCCGATCCAGGGTGTCTTCGATCATCTTGATTTTTTCGATATTGGTCAGCTTCTTTTTCGGCTCCGGCGGTGTTTCGGTCTTGTTATACACCCGGTTCACGATTTCCCGGATGGCATCATGGCATTGGCCGCATCCGCCACCCGCCTTGATATAATTGGTAACTTCCTCGACATATTTGAGCTTGTTTTCCCGGACGGATTCTTCGATCGCCTTATCCGTTACCCCGAAGCACTCGCATATGATTTTCCCTTCAATTTCAGGCGCCTCCAACCCACGGTAATGGAGTATCGCCTTTTTTAAGGCATCCTTTCCCATTACGGAGCAATGCATCTTTTCCTTGGGCAGCCCACCCAGGTATGCGGCAATATCATCATTGGTGATCGTTTCCGCATCCTCGATGGTTTTCCCCATGATCATTTCGGTCAATGCCGATGACGATGCAATGGCGCTGGCGCAACCGAAGGTCTGGAACTTCACGTCCGAAATTCTTTCGTTATCGTCCACTTTGAACATCAGCTTCAATGCGTCACCGCAGGCCATTGAACCGACCTCCCCGACCCCGTCCGGATTTTCAATCTCCCCGACGTTTCTGGGATGTAAAAAATGCTCCCTTACCTTGTCCGTATATTCCCACATGGCGTTTCTCCTGTTATTGTTCGTCGCATGTAGCAAGCTGCAAGTGATCGGTTACGCTATGAACCAATGCGGATGTTTCGTTTCTATATGTACCTTATCCACTACCCATATCAAAAATACATTATTTCAACAATTATAAGCACAACCGCCGTTTTTTCAACTACACGACTTTCACCTGCGGGTCAAATTCATTGACCGGGGTCATTGGAAAACATTCCTGGGGTCACCCAAAAAATCAGGCAAGATCATACTTTTCCCGCAAGCGTGCAGAAAGCCTGCGCGTCACCGCAAACCCCTTTTCAACGGTCTTTTCGATATCCGGATTGACAAGACAGCACGTCGCGGGAGAAATCAGACTTTGCGCCAGGAGCTGCTCCCGGTCGATCCCTTTTTTGAAAAGCTTCCCCCACGTTTCCTCAAGCATCGCTTCCAGCGAATCCATGGGTTCCTTCTCAAAGGGCTCGACATTGGTCGGCACGATTCCCCAGGAAAGGACGCCCCCTTTTTCCAGAAAACGCTTTACGCCGGGCGCATAGGAGGCGAACACATCATGATTGGTGTAAATGTCCAAAGACAAAATCTCCATGTCCAGGTTCAAAAGAAAATCCCAGTCCGGATTGCCGCAAAGATGAACACCCCTCGGACGGTCAATCATGCTGAAGAACAGCTCCATGTCGGTTCTGGCCTGAACGTCTCCGTAACCGGACATGGCGGAAAACAAAAACTGCAGGCCCGGCTCATCGATGAACATGAACGCATTGTCGTTTTTTTCAAGAAGACGTGCAAGCTGTACATTGATCCGCCGGGCCATGAACTCGAACAAAAAGGGGCGGACCGTGTCGTCAAAGAGTATGGGGCGGTCGTTTTCATCGATCACGTTAAAACCGAAGCTGATGGGCCCTTCAAGCTGCCCGCGGATCGCTGGGCGACCAGCTAGGTCGAACTCCAGGAAACGATGATATACGGCGGAATACGTTTTGCTGATATCAAAAATATCCGGCGAATCGAAATGGTTCATCACGTCTTCCAGTTCCGCCATGAATTTTTCCATGGAGAATTTCAGCGTCCGCTTTTCGAGATCCAGGACAATTCCGGGAAAATGTTCGGCGGCCTGAACGTACATGTCTTCATGGTAATTCAGCCTCGGCAGCTGGGGCCAGAACGGAATATCCAGGCTCAAGGCGGTTTCAAGGGCCCTTTCCACATCCGTATGCGGCATCACCGCCATGGCCGTTGTCAGCAGGTTTCCTGGAATTGGCATGATCATCTCCTTTTTTTCGTGTTATTTTTTTGAAGCGCCTGCTCCAAATTTGATAAAATGGATTTTTTCTCCTGGGCGACGATCTCCGCAAACCGCTTTCCGCGGCGGCTCTTTACCCTGTATACGTCAACGCACCACTTAATGATAAAAAGTACGGTTTCCACGTCATGGATACCTTGCAGTTCATTTGCCAACCGGGGATGCCTCCCCAATTTGCCGCCGATCATCACCCGGTAGCCGCAAACTTCCGCAGCGATTGCACCGGTGGGGCACACCGTGATGCAGCTTCCGCATGAAATGCACCGCTCCTTGTCGATAACCGGAATCTCCCGTTCCGTATCCACGCAAACGGCACTTTCCCGGCAGGCATTTTCACACGACCCGCACAGGATGCACGCCTTTTCGGTAAGCATAGGGACAGCCGCGGCAAGAATACCGATGTCCTTGATCTGCGGCTGGGAGCACGCATTGGGGCAATCCGACAGGGAGACCCGGAACACATGATGGGGACGCAGCGGCCCGTTTACCGGCTTTTTCAGAAAATCCCCCAGGTCTTCCTTCTCAAGAAGATCCCGTATTTTTTCAAATAGTTGATTGATAGTATCATTGCCGGTCCCGTGCGCCCGGTTGGAGCATACGCCGTTGCCGGAACAAGCATCCAAGCGGAAACCGATTGATTCATGCGAAACGCTGCCAGTAGATGCTTTGCAGAAATCTTCCACATCCGCCATGGTCACAATATTTTTTCCGGCTTTCAAGGCAGCGGCTTCCGCACGGGACTTCACTTTCCGACGGCTGTCAACCGGCATCCGCTTTATCAAAGCATCGGCGGCTTCTTCCCATTTCATAAAAGCATTCCTTTCCATTTATGCCAACCTGTACCATATTAGTATCGTCAATTGCTTGACTTGCGTCAATTCCCGTTATAAAAAATCCGGGTTACCTGAAACCATCCTCCAATATGGTTTCAACCCCCATAATTGCATTTACAGGACAATGTCGATGAAACAATACCTGCCGCTTCTCAGCCAATCCGTCCTTTTCGGCGAACTGCCCGAAGAGCAGATGGATGCCGTACTCTCCATTGCCGTTGAGAAACCAATAAATACCGGCGAAATCATTTTTTTCGAGGGAGACCCGGCAGACGGATTTTACATGGTAGCGGACGGGATGGTGAAAATCCACAAACTTTCTCCAAACGGCAAGGAGCAGATTCTCCACATGTTCGGACCCGGAGAGCCCTTTGGTGAAGTTCCGGTTTTTTCCGGCGGCGTGTTTCCCGCAAATGCGGAAGCGATAAAAAACAGCACGGTCCTGTATTTCCCCCGGAAAAAATTTGTGGAATTGCTGATTGAAAAACCAACCCTGGCATTGAACATGCTGGCGATCCTTTCCAAGCGGCTGCGCCATTTCACCATCCAGGTGGAGAACCTTTCGCTCAAGGAAGTACCAGCGCGCCTTGCAGGCTATTTTCTCCTGTTATCCGAAGAACAGAAGAACAGCAAATCCGTAACCCTAAACATTTCCAAGGGGCAGCTTGCCGGGTTTTTAGGAACGATTCCGGAAACCCTGTCGCGGATGCTCAAAAAAATGAGCGATCAGGAACTGATCGAAGTCGAGGGAAGAAGGATCCGCCTGAAAGACTATGACGGCTTGATTGATCTTGCCGAAACCGGCAGAATACATACCGAGGAATGAAAATGAACGACGCTTTTATACTGAACAGACTGCCGCTCGATGCCAGCCCGATCCGTATCGGCGACAATACGCTCGAGCTGCTTACCGTTAAAAACATCGAACCCCTTCTTCTTGAATTGGAGGAAAAAGATAAAACGGCCCTTGCGTCGTTTCCATACTGGATCAAGATATGGGAATCCGACATTATTCTGGCAGCATACCTTGCCGAACAGAACCTGGACAAAAACCGAACCGTTCTTGAGTTGGGTGCCGGCATGGGGGTTGTAGGGTTGTTTCTTGCGGCCTCCGGCCATCCGGTGACCTTGACGGATTATAACCCGGATGCCCTGGCGCTTTTGGAAAAAAACGCGGAAAGAAACGGGCTTACGTCGGTGACTGTCCGGCAACTGGACTGGAACCATTTTGAATCACCGGGCACTTTTGATATCGTCTGCGGTGCCGAACTGGTTTACCGGCAAGCAGACATACAGCCGGCGATGAATGCCGTCCGGAAAAGCATAAAACCCGAGGGGACCGTTTATCTCGCCCACGACATCAAGCGCCTCTCCATGATCGATTTTCTGGCGGAAGCCGGTAGGTATTTCGAGATTGCGCATACCGGGAAATCGATGACCATGGGCGACGAAAAAAAACAGGTGGTCATTCACATCATGACGCCGAAAAAACCCGCTTGATTCCAATATCGGACTTCTGCTATGGTAAGTCCGTTGTGCATCTTGCCCCTTACTTACGGGAAAAAAAGACTGCTGGCGCTGCCGTTGTTTTTTTCCGGCAGAAATGAGCCGTACCCGGCTTCACATCAACCATCCACATTATACAAGTAGAAAAACCATGAAATTCAATACGGAAACCATAGATGACATAACCGTCATTGAAATGCCGATGGATGCGCTGGATGCGGGCAATGTAATGACGTTCAAAACCGACATCGCACCCATTCTGGACAAATGCGATTTTGTCGTGTTCAACATGAGCCGGGTCAAATTTGTCGACAGTTCGGGTATCGGAGCGATTCTCTCCTGCCTTCGCAAAATTCACAACCAGGGCGGCGGCATGAACATGTGCAACGTAAAGCAGCAGGTTATACAACTGTTCAAGCTGGTCAGGATCGACCGGATTATCGATATTCACCCCACCAAAAAAGACGCCGTTCAAGCTTTCCAGGGCGAAGCCTCTGATTCGTGACCAAATGACGACGCTGAAAAAACAGGGTACAAGTCAACAACAGGAAGATGCTGCGCCGGGAGTGATTTTATACCTTCCTTTTTTGCGCCTGCCAAAAAATCCGGAGGAGATGTTACACAGCCTCGCGCTGGCATCCGGACTCCATGCAGGGGATCTCCGCTACAAAATGGTTGGCAGGGGCGTCAACCGCCTTACCCCCACATTACCGCGGCAGAAGCAGAAAGATTTCGTGGCCGAAATGCGCGATATGGGGATTCCCGCGGTCATTGTCGACGAGAAATCCCTCAAGCGAAGAATCCACCTTCCCGCAGTTCGCCGTGTGGTCATTACAGGCACTGAACTTCAGTTTTACGACCGGAAAGACAACCCCGTATTCCGGATTGACAAGGATACAAAACTGCTCATTATTGCGGCCGATCTGGCGGAAAAAAAGAGAAAACAGGCTTTTATTAACCCCGATTTCAATGAGCACATAACGGAACAGCCTTTTGAGGACGCGCTGAAAAAAATCTCCATCGGAAGCCCCGCGGCGGTTTTCTGCCGCATCGGCGGCGAAGGAATTGAATGCGCTCTTTTGGAGCATTCGTCGTTTCATTATCGAAGCATGGACGAATACATGCAGATGAGTGCGGCCGCGAATTTCCGGGTGCTGGTCCAAAGAGCAATGAAATATGCAAAAACCTGCATTCCCGATCATGGTTTTTCATCGACAACACTTGCCCGCATCGTCCATGACGAGAGCAGCAGCAAGCAGGAAATTATTGCAAACATGGGCCGCTATGCCAGCTACATGATTGCTGCGGCCGAAGCCGGCCTGTTGGTACCTGACGGCAAAATGGCCGCCGATTTTTCTTTCAGCCCGGCGCTTCCGGGTCTCATTCCGGGCAAGCACAATGGAAAAAGCGCACCGTACAAGGACAAATTGGCCGACCATGCCGGTGAATCAGAAAAAAAGGATGAAACGAAAGAGGCACATCGTCCGAAACCCCCTCCCCCTGTTCAGCACGGGGGAATCATCGCCCGGATTTTTTCCACGCCCCATGAAATCATCTATGCTGCCGTATTCCTGATGGCGCCGTTTGCCTCTGTGTTCGTGCAAACAGGGGATACCGCATATCCACTGTTCTGGGAAACGGCGACCGGCATCCTGCTGACAGGCGCCGGCCTTTTGGTGTTTCCCTACGGGCTTCTGGTTCTCAACTACAAACGGATGGTGCAAAATACCCCGACGTCCAAAATACGCTCCATGGCCATGGGAATGGCGGAAGTCACCGGACAGGCCCGGCAGTATTACGACCTGAAGACCTCGCACAGCGGCACACGGTGCATCTATTTTCGTTGCCGCTACTACCGGAAAAGAAGCAGCGGGCTGGCAAACAGGGTTTCTCTGTTTCAGCCTTCCGTGAGAAACTCCGAAAACTGGGTTCTGGAACGCCAGACCGCGTCGGGCCGACTCCCTTTTTATATTGAGGACGAAACCGGCAGGGTTCTGGTGCGTCCCAAGGGGGCGCTTTTCCATATTTCAAAGTTCCGGCAGGAATTTTCCGGCACCTTCGGCATGTTCACTCCCTCGCATATGGGACGATCCAACACGAGGATTTACGAGGATATCGTTCCCGACGGCGCGCGCATTTATGTGCTGGGCAAGGCCCGGCCGGAAAAGATCGACGGCTCTGTTTCGGAAAAAATCACCGAGGAACTCCGGGCGCTCAAAAAAGACAACGACCGGCTTATGGCATATGACGCGGACAACAACGGACGCGTGGACATGGAAGAATGGGAAACCGCGCGCAGGGATATTGAAAACAAGGTATATGCAGACATGCTCGCGAACGGGGGGGACATAGAACAGGTGGTGATCGGCAAGCCGGGCTATGGAATGCTCCCCCTTATCATCGCCGATTCAGAAGAGGGAATCATCCGGAAGCTGGGATTCCGTGTCTGGCTGTTTCTGGCCGGGGGAATGCTTTTGATCATAACCGGCGTTCAAATGCTGATGCAGCGCTACGTGTTTTAAGCCACCGTCGGCATCGTCCGCCGCAAGAAGAAAAACGTGCGTTACAAATAATATTTCGAGAGAAAAGGATTTTAGACCATGGCAACGATTATACTGTTGATCATACTGGGCATCATTATTGCGACGATCGTATACGTCATTATTATCTATAACGGCCTTATCAATCTGAAGCACAACATCGACAGGACCTGGAGCAACATCGACGTTCTTCTGAAACAGCGTTATGACGAGTTGCCAAAGCTGGTCAGCGTCTGCGAGGGATACATGAAGCATGAACAGGCCGTGCTGGAAAACGTTACCAAGGCCCGGGCGCAGCTGGACAACGCCTCTTCCGGGGGCGAGGTGCTAAACGCCAACAACGCCATCACATCCGCCCTCAGATCCCTGTTCGCCGTAGTGGAAAATTATCCCGATCTGAAGGCGGACAAGGCTTTCCGCCAGCTCCAGTCCCGGGTTTCCCAACTGGAAGACCAGATCGCGGACCGGCGGGAAATGTATAACTCCAGCGTCAACCTCTTCAATATCCGTATTGAGCAGTTTCCCGATATTTTTGTCGCCAACATGATGAAACTTGACCCCAGGCAGCTCTGGCAGATTGAACCCGGACACAGGGAAGATGTGGCGATTCAATTCAATCGTTCCTAACGATTAGGCCTTGCGTCTGGCATGGATTGGTGGCATAAGTACTACTTTGCATTGAAAGCGCTTTTTTCAAGGAGTGACATATGAGCGACAAACCCAAGACGGGATATTCGACCCGTGCGGTACATGCCGGAGAAATACGGTATAACGAATACGGCAGTATAACCACCCCGATCGTTCAAACGTCGACGTTTATTTTCAGGAATGTCGAAGACATTCGAAAACTCGTAACCGGCGACGTGGAGAGATTTGAATACGGCCGCTACGGGCACCCCACGCAGCTGGCCGCGGAAAGAAAGCTGGCCGCACTCGAAGAGGCGGAAGACGCGGTTCTCTTTTCATCCGGCATGAGCGCCATTACAACCTCCCTGCTGTTTCTGCTGAAAGCAGGCGATCACATGATCATAACCGACGATGCCTACAAGCGGACGCTGGATTTCTGCAAAAGCTATCTCGGCCGCTACGATATCGAATGCACCGTGGTGAAGATGTGCGACTATGAAGCCCTGGAAAAGGCCATCAAGCCAAACACCCGCGTATTTTTTTCTGAATCTCCCACCAACCCTTACCTGAATATCATGGATCTCGAGCGGTTGATGGGCATATTCAAAAACCGGGGCATCCTTGTCATTTCAGACTCAACGTTTGCCACGCCATACAACCAGCAGCCCCTCAAGTACGGCGTGGATCTCGTTATTCACAGCGCCACCAAGTACCTGGCAGGGCACAATGACATTCTCTCCGGGGTTCTGCTCGGCGCCAAAAAACTGACCGATCCCATCCGGGAATTTCTGAAAATTACCGGCGGCGTTATTGACCCCAATTCCTCGTACCTTCTCATCCGGGGCCTGAAAACATTCGCCCTGCGGATGGAAAGGCTCAACCAGAGCGCCCAGGAGGTTGCCGAACATCTTGAAAAGCTCCCCGGCATAAAGCGGGTCTACTATCCCGGCCTGCCAAGCCACCCCCATCATGAGGTTGCCAGACAGCAGATGCGCGGTTATGGTTCCGTGGTCACCTTCGAGGTAAAAGACGATGTCGAATATGCCCTTGCTTTTCTGAGCAACCTTGAAATCTTGAATATCGGCCCTTCCCTTGGCGGTGTCGAATCCCTGATTACCCACCCGGCCACCATCAGTTACTACATGCATACCAAGGAAGAAAGAACCGCGCTGGGCATCAAAGACGGACTGATCCGGCTGGCTGTCGGCTTGGAAGACACCGCAGATATCATCGATGATATTGACCGGGCCCTTGAAAAAGCGGGCAAAATATAAGCGGATAATGAAGCTTGACAGCCCGGTTTGCAAATGGTAAGGATACGCTTGTTTTAAATATCTCGGGGCGTAGCGCAGCCTGGTAGCGCACTTGCATGGGGTGCAAGGAGTCGGAGGTTCAAATCCTCTCGCCCCGACCAATAAAATCAAAGGATTATGGATTTTCCATAATCCTTTTTTTCGTCAAAAACAGTCTCGGGTAGTGGTGCTCATGAGCCCGCTGATTGCCTGGATAATGGAATTAATTATCCTTCAGATATTTCCAACTGGCAATATATTCCACATCTTTCGGCACGTAGGGGATATCGGGGTTTTCAATTTTCCAGAGGCCGCTTTTGAAAGTGATGTTGGCAGCAATTTCAAAATGACACATTGCGATTCCCATGTCGATACGTTGTAAGTCCATTGTGAACATGCTTTTAAATCCTGCTGTCCGCTTGAGAAAAAAATGAACAGCGTTATCATCTTCAACTAGTCGCCAAGGCTGCTTGTTCACGGCCGAAGGAGCGAGTCTGACCATTTCAAAAGGCATTTCAAGCTTACCGGCGCTGCTTTTATCCAGTGATTCATTGAATGTGCGATAAAAGAAGATTTCCGGCCAGGATTTTCGGTTTTTTGATCCGGCGCTCATGTGAAAAACCAAATCCGTCAAACTGCGCCTGCCGGCGCGGTATCCAATCGGACTCACAACAGGCAGGGTTTCTTCGGGTTTCAGTGTGATTTTTTCGGCAAACAGTTCCCTGCTGAAGCTTGCCCCCATCCAGCAAGTGTCCAGGTCTATGGCTGTAGCAAAAAGAATAATCCGTTCAAATAAATATCCCACATCTTCCATATCCCCTGGGCCTTTGCCGACAATGCCTGCAATAAATGTTTCCGCGCCCTTGATCACGCCGTAAGTCCCGGAAACTTTTCCAGTGAAGTTCATATCCAGATCAACCATTTCAAACCTTGTCGCCGAGTTGAAAGGCGGTTTTTTCAGATTCGCAATAAATTGTAGAACCTGTTCTTTTTTTTCGATTTCTACAGGCTTGTCGGTATAGGTCCGCCAGGATTTTCTTTTTTTGATGATATCCGTGATTGGTATATTCGTCAGGTCGGCCATAAGATTTTTACCTTTGTCTTCATGAAATGGTGTTTTTTGCTCTCCGGGGGAAACTCCCCTTATTCTTTTCTATCCAGCAGCATCTCCATAAACGCATCTACCCGGGTCTGGAACTGGGCCAGGGAAAAATTGCGTTCATCCATGTGGTCTGCATCAATGATCACTGACGGGATGCCCAGTTCCTTTTCCAGGGCCTCTTTGATTTCCATCTGGCCAAGGGTAATGGGGAGGCAGGACTTGTTGCGGTGGAAAATCACCCCATCAATGGCATAGTCCCGGCAGGCCTTGAGCACCATTTCCTTGCGCTTGTTAATGGAGACACACGAGACCAGCGGGTAGGACATGAGACTTTTCAGTGCGAGGGATTTTATGGGGTTTTCTTTGTCAAGCCGTATGGACCACGCCGCGGAATAGGTTTCAGCTACCACCACGCCGCCATATTTTTCAAAATAATTGAACAATCCCATATTGTACCACAAGGGGATATTGTCCCAGAAGAGCCGGATTTTTTCATCTTCAATGACACCGGTGCCGGCTTCTGCCTTTTGCCGGATCTCGTCGCGGACCCGTGTCAGATAATCCACCGCCGTCTGGGTGCCCTGCAGCGTCACCATGACAAACATGATCCCCATTTCCGCAGCGGAGAAAGGTACCGGACGGCAGCGGCGGAAAGACATGATTTCATCCCAGAGTTCACATGCCCGGTCCGAAAGGCGGACGACCTCTTTCAGGCGGTCTTCATCCAGTCGGCGTCCGGTTGCTTCCGTTAAAAACCCAACAAGCCGCTGGCTTTCCGCCACGGCGTAGTCAATGTGATATGCCTGAATGTCTTCAACGGCCACCTGGGGCAGGTCTGCATAGAAAACCTTGGCATCCGGGAAGCGCCGCTCCAGCTCATGAAAGATTTTCATCACCGGTACGCAGCCGCCGCCGGGAGACATGAGCATGTCCGGCTCCGGCAGGCCGCCGAAGGGAGAATCTTTTTCATTCATCAGGCCGTGGACGTATCCGATGATATTTCGAAGATAGCCGCACAGATCCCGGGAGTAGCCCATATTTTCGGAAACCGAAAAGTTTTCTGGCGCAAGACCGAAGGCCGCGCACACCGGCGACCAGTTTTCCGGGAATACCGGCTGAAGGTCCATGGCATAAAAAAGTTCAATAACCCCGTTCATGGGCGGCATCCACCCCACCGGCCTCCCTTCTGACCTGGCGGATATGCACCGGAGGTAATAGTCGGAAACGACTTTTTGAAGTTCTTTGGCAGTCTTGAGGCGTTTGGTCGATTTGTGCGTTTTTTCCATGGGTCGTTACCCTGCGCTCCCCATCATTTCAAAAAAACTTTCCAGCCGTGTTTTTACCTGCGATTCCATCTGCCAGGTTTCATCCATTTCAATCAGGATCGAGGCCAACCCGTTTCTTTTAAGCACTTCTGACAGTGTCGGGTAATCAGCAAGGTGCGGCGTACAGAATTTCTGGACAATAAAGACCACCGCTTTTGCACCGCTATCTTTTGCAAGTGCAAGAAGACGATCGCTGCGATCCGTTGCCCTGGCTCTCGCAGGGCATGGAAAACGGTTGATGTATCTGTCAACAAGGCGATCTACAGGCGTTTTTCCCCGGCCATCCGCGGGAAATATCTGCCGAAAGCCGTTGCACAGGTCGTCGGCGGCTATCCGGCCCCCGGAAGCTTCGATAGTGTCAAGAATTTTGGGGTCTTCAACCAGACTGCCGCTGACCATGACCGGGAAACCGTTTTCTGCAGCCGGAGGGTCCGGGGGAAGCCGGTCCATGAAATCTGCAAGCATCGAAAGATACTCACCGGGCGGCAATAAAAACCCCGCATCAACAATGGCCATAAGGTTCCTTGAAGTTACGGCGGAGTTCCCTTTATTGCGATGATCGTATAATTCAAGCTGGAGACTTCGAATGCAGGAATACAGATTAAGGGATTCCGTCAGGGCGGTCTCGCTGAAATGCCCGCCCAGATCTTCGAGCCTGGAGGCCAGTTCAAAAAGGGCCGACCGGTAATATGTTCTGGACGCACGGGTATCGTTGTACGGGAGCGGCATGGCGTGAAAAAACCGGTCCGTAAAGATATCTTTCCAGACATTGACCAGGCCGCAGGCCGCATCACAGGAATAGCCCTGGACGATTCCTGAAAGAAAATCGTAGTGGCCGTCAAGCGCTTTTTCAAGGGACAGCTTCATATACGGACAGATAAAGTCCGGCAGGTGCGCGCCTGCCTTGTCCATCCGGCCGGCCCCGGCACGGATGCGGATGGGAACCAATCCACACGCATGAAGGATTTCTATGGGCGTGTAGGTGCAGAAATAACCGATTGTTTTCCGACCGGACGCGGATAACGCCATAAGCCGTTGACGACTGTCTTCGATTGTCTTTTCAAAAGGTTGGATCGGGTTGTTTTTCATATGGCAGATGCTTATTTAACCGATCAGGATTAATGGTAATTCAGTAATTATATATAGGAGAAATACATAGGGAACAATATATTTTGCAGAAAAAAACCTTTCCGATTCGATTTCAAAAACTTGCAGCAAAGGACAAATGCGCCTAGTTTGAAATAGCGCCCTGTTTGAATCCAACACCTTGAAAGGAAAAAACCATTGCCGTCATTGAAATCTGTAGACCGGGAAAGCAGCGCATGGCATGCCCTTGAACCGAAAGAGGTTCTCAGCGCATTTGAATCATCCGTGGCGTCGGGACTTTCCGACAATGAGGCAAAAAGTCGTCTCGCCGAATTCGGGAAAAACGAGATTCCAGAGCCGCCCCGGCGAAGCGCGCTGATGCGCTTTCTCTCCCAGTTTCACAACGTACTTATTTATGTACTCATAGTGGCGGCGGCCATTACGGCTCTCATGGATCACTGGATCGACACGGGCGTTATTCTGGGGGTCGTTTTTATCAATGCCTTCATCGGCTTTATCCAGGAAGGAAAGGCGGAAAATGCACTGGAGGGAATCCGGAAGATGCTTTCCCTCAAGGCCACGGTTTTGCGCGGGGGAACCCGCAGCGACATGGACGCGGAGCAGCTTGTTCCCGGAGATATCGTGCTTGTCAAATCGGGTGACAAGGTGCCCGCGGATCTTCGCATTGTCCAGGCCAAAAATCTCCGGGCAGAAGAATCGCCCCTTACGGGGGAATCGACGGAAACGGACAAAACCCCCGATCCGGTGTCCAAAGACGCTGTTTTGGGGGACAGGAGCTGCATGCTCTTTTCCGGCACCGCGATCACCTATGGCAACGCGACCGGCATAGTGATCGCCACGGGCACCGATACGGAACTGGGCAAAATCAACCGGATGATGTCAGAAGTAGAAAGCATCACTACGCCCCTTATTCAGCAGATCAGCCGTTTTGGCATTCGGCTTTCGGTCATCATTCTCATCGTCACGGCATCCTTTTTCGCTTTCGGCTATTTTTTCCGCGATTACAAGATCGACGAACTGTTCATGGCCGTCATTGGCCTTGCTGTTGCCGCCATCCCCGAGGGGCTTCCGGCGGTCATGACCATAACGCTGGCCATGGGGGTTCAGCGAATGGC
>JAABUA010000089.1 GCA_011389515.1 Desulfobacteraceae bacterium | reverse complement strand
TATGGGGCCGATTGCCTTTGTCGAAGCCGACGGGAACCGGGCGGTTTACGATCTGACAACGGAGCGGGACGGAAAGATCTATTCTTATCAACTGGTATTCATACGCGAAGAGGATGGGATATGGCGTATCTACAATTTTTAAGCAGCCGCACTCTCGTGCGCTCCTGCGCAATCCTGTGCGTGGTGAGTTTTTTTGGGATCGTCATTTTTGCGTCCGAATGTAATGCATGGATTTTTTTTCACAAGCCTCAATACAAGGGGAAGGTGATTGATGCGGAAACGGGTGAGCCCATCGAGGGTGTCGCGGTTGTGGCGGTATATTGGAAATCTGAAATTATTGGCGGACCTGCCGGCCCCAATTCACGGGAGATAAACTGGAGGGAAACGTTGACGGATGAGAATGGGCTTTTTCGAATTCCTTCATATACGACCCTCGTAGCCCCCAACGCCGAGGCAGGTGAAACCCGGTTTATTTTTTATAAGCCGGGATATCGAAGCAGCCCGGTCTGGCCTGAAAGAGATTTTCTGTGGATTCTTGGAGCGGACACTTTTTTTACGGAAGAAATCGGTAAAAAAGAAGAAAAAGAATTTGGCATTAAAAAGGAAGTAGAGACTGTTACCTATGGGGTTATCACGCTCAAGCCCGCAGATACTTGGGATGAGCGTCGAAAATCAATGTTTATAAGCCCCCCTTCTGATCCAAATGCAGGTGATCTGCCTATTATATATAACTATATAGAAACAGAAAGGGAGTGGTTGCGCGAAAACAAAGGATGGAGAAGAGATGAAGAAGTCAAATAGAATAATTTACCTTATTACGGTTGTTTTTATTTTTAGCATCCAGAACTTGTTTGCCCTTGAAACCGAGACACATGAAGAAATCAATGAATTTATAGGGACAAATTTGGTTAATGGGTTTTTATTAAATAATTATTTGAGTGATGAACTGGGTTTTCAAGATGGGGTCGGTGAAACATTTGTATGGTATAAAACCCAAATGGTCTATAGATGGTTGGGCAAGGGAGGTAGGCGGGAAGACCTCCCCAGTTGGTATCTGCCATATTTCCGATCCGTAAACCACTTTCACAATCCACTTGCGCTGGACATTGAAAACGCGGGGTTTTCCGGTTTCCTCGGGGGTTGGCTCCTACATGGTAAATCTTCGATCCTATGGGCTCAGATGCCGTATGGTCAGCAAAGTCCAGGGGGTTATTATTCCTGGGAAGATGTCCGAAATTACTACCACGCTGCACTAATATCAACAGATGCCGGGGAGCGGGATAAATATTTCGCGGCAACCTTCAGGGGTCTCGGCCAGTTGATGCACCTGGTTCAGGATCTCTCGGTTCCGGAGCATACAAGGGATGCTGCGCACATCCTTCCCGCATATGAGAGCTGGGTGAAAAAGAATGTTCAGTTTGATAATAAAACGGGCGAAATCAGCGTCTATAATAATCAGGCGGGAAATCATGTGCCCTTACCACCCCCAGGTTATTATCCCTACGACAATTCAGTGCTCATGCAGAAGAGTCTGATTTCGGAAGACCTCATTCCCGTCGCGTGGCTGTTTGATTCGAATCAATACACCGGCGCCAATCCCGCTATCACCATGTCTTCCAATATCGGCCTTTCCGAGTACACCAACGCCAATTTTGTTTCCAAGGGGACTACATTTTCGGATCGGTTTCCCTATCCTGCCGAAACGAGCGTTGTCGTTGAAGAGCATGAAATCACGCACCCCCAGCTTGCGGATCCGGTGTTGCGAGAATATTACATCAAGGTGCAGGACGGGGATTCCGGGTATCGACTTTCGGGTGTTGGCTTCTTGTATTCCTATGAAAAAACCTATCTTCCTATTGGTGTAACTTTTTCTAATATCATACAATTTCCATCAATGGATCGCTATGTTTTTGAGGATTATGCAAAAAAACTCATTCCCCGGGCAGTGGGATATTCCGCAGGCCTGCTGGAATATTTTTTCCGCGGGAGAATGCAGGTAAAGGCCATGCCGGCTTTTTACGACGGAAACCTTTTTGCATTCCGTATGGCCGTTAAAAATGACACCCCCACTGAGGAAATAATGGCGGACGGATTCTTTTCCCTTATGCTCCGGTACACGCCTGCCGGCGGAAATCCTGACGGCAGCGAGGATGTGTTCGTTCGGGCCTATGACGTGCTATATGACGAAATCCTGTATGGCGAAGAGGCGAAATTTCAAATTCAGCTGCAGGAAGCGATTCCCATTGATGAAATTGAATCCATTGATTGCATGCTTGTTTTTGGCGGTCACCTGGGACATGAAGAAAACGCGGTGATTGCCAAAGCATTTTCTTTTTTTCCGGTAAAAAAAAACAAGTTCAGCGAGGATTGGGATAATGGCCTGACCGGAAATTATCCGTGGTATCATTCCGACGAAAGCCAAAACCCTGATAATGGAATAACGATCAATACCGTTGCAAACGGGCTCTTTGAAAAAGGAAATATCCGGCAAGCAGATGACAAAAGGCCACGAATCAACGAATCCTTCATTTATTTTAAGGACGTTAACAGCGACCACCAGATAGTGGATCCCACAAATCCCAAGGGCTTGCGGATCACTCCAGATACGTATTTGCAATTCAAAATCGACGAAATGTGGATTAATCAGCAGCCGCCAGCCTCCGGACCGGGCTATACCAGTGCGTTTCAATATATGACACTGACGTTCAACATGGAAAGCGATCTTTACAGGATTCAGTTTTCCCAGCCGGACCAGGGCGTTAATCTGCGCTCGGGCACCAACCTGCATTATATTTTTCCGGAGGGCGGTTTTGTTGCGGAAAATATTTATGATCTCTTTGAAAGACAAGGGGTACCAATCCCTGACTCCCTGTATTTGCAAAAGATTCATTTAAATCAGCAGTTTCTGGCACTTGACAATCTCTCGGAAATTGAGCACGTCCAGCAAATGACGACGGATGTAATCAATATCGTTGAAGGGTATAATGGATATGAATAGAACATATTCTACTCACGACAAAGGAGTTCATATGAATATATTGCTCAAAACGACAAGAAAATTGCTCATGTTGCTCAGCCTGACCGTTTTTATTTTTTTTCATCACCCGTTGCATGCCGGCGAAGTGTTTTTCCCGGATTATGACGCAGCGGCATTGACCGTGACACAAGTAAATATGGATGCGAAGAATGCAATGATTGAATCGCCCCGGGGAGAAACAGCACTTGTATTCGAGGGAGACCTGGTCGGGAAGGAGCTTTTTTCAATCTCTGCGATCCGGGAGTTTGCGGTCGAACTGAAAAGCCCCCCGGATAATTCCGGCCGCAAACGAAAGGCTTGCATTCCAGTGATCCCATTGATGACATCTATTCCTGCATTTCGCTGAAAAAAAAGGGGTTGCAGAGATAGATCTGCAACCCCTTACTTTACTTGACTGGTGGGCCGTGTTGGAATCGAACCAACAACCTACTGATTAAGAGTCAGTTGCTCTGCCTAGTTGAGCTAACGGCCCGGAGGAGGCGTGTAAAGCTTTTTGAAAATTCAAATTCGTTTTTATAGCCGGAGGATCGTGCCCTGTCAATTATTTTTTCAGATTTTATCCGGAATTCCACTACAAGCCATCTCAAAAAAAGGTTTTTTGGTTCGAGATCAAGGCGGTCTTCCTGCTTAAAAGGCATCCGGCCAGGATTTCTTTTCTTTTTTCCGGCTGTGTTTCCTGTCTTGTTTCCAGTCCAGTTTTTTCTTTTTCCCCTTTGATTTTTTGTGTGCGCCGGATTCGATCATCTCGGGCGTAACAAAAAAAGCGCCGGATTCGGTTTGGGGCTTTGGGGTTTTGGCCGGTCCGGGGCTTTTTTCCTTTTCCGGGATTTTCGGCAGGGGCGGGCCGGTAAAAGTGTCCGCCGGGATATGCTCCGCCATGTAAAATGTATCGGCAAATTTGTGGAATGCGACCCCTTTTTCAGCGGTTTTTGCCGTGTGAATGGTCAGCAGAACCGCATGGCGATCTTTTCTCTGTCCCAGGCGCTTTGCCATTTCATCGTCCGGAGTGCAGATCACATGCGTGTACCCTGCCGGTGAAACACCTTTTTCCAGTACGTGGGGGTATGCTTTTTTACGGACGCACGTATACAGGATTTTCGGCACTTCCCGGCACGGGGTTTTTTTTGGAAGGCGCTCCCGCTCGGCAGCCCTTATGAGGCCGCCGGACATTTCAAAGGGAGGGTTGTTCTCAAGGAGCATCAGTTCATTCAGATTGCTTTCCCGGATATGCCGCCATCCGTCGGTTTCATGCAACGCCTGCAGCAGATCCCTGATTTTGATGAATCCGGATTCGTCCGGGATAAGTCCGAATTCCTCGGGGTGCCTTTCCAGTATATTGGAAAGAAATTTGGAAAACTGTCTGGCTTTCTGTTGAGGCGTCATTGGGCAAGTCAGCGGTAAAATGTTTCCGGTCGTCCCATTTCGGCGGAGGGTCAGGCAGCGTGTGCTTGACGATATTCAATGCCTCTGGTACAGGTACTCTTTAAAGCAAATCATTACATGATGGCTTCGCAAAAAGTCCAATATCTGTGTTGCGCTTCATCTTGAGAAATTTTGCGTGCGGCCAAGTATTCTCAATTCCTCAAGATTCGCGCGCCTTGATCTTGACCTTTTTTCTTTGCCATCGAAAACGACTTTTACGAGTCCATCATTACATGTATTTTCGTGTGAATGTCAACGGATGTTTTGTCCGAAACAAGGGGGAAAGATGAAATCTGAAACAAAATCCAAGGCGCTGTATGATCGTGCCGTAAAGTTGATTCCCGGCGGTGTAAACTCCCCGGTAAGGGCCTGCCGTTCTGTCGGACGAAATCCGATCTTTATCGACAGAGCGCAGGGATGCCGGATTTTTGATGCGGATGGAAACGAATTTATCGATTTTGTGGGCTCCTGGGGTCCCATGATGCTTGGTCATCGTCACGGGTCTGTTATGGCCGCCATTGAAAAGGTACTCGAACGCGGCGTCAGTTTTGGTGCGCCCGTGGACCTGGAGGTAGAGATGGCGGAAATGATCTGTAATGCGGTTTCTTCCGTTGAAATGGTCCGAATGGTAAATTCCGGGACGGAAGCGACCATGTCCGCTATCCGGGCCGCCCGCGCATACACCGGCCGGGATGTTCTCGTAAAGTTTGACGGCTGCTATCATGGCCATGCAGATACCCTGCTGGTGGCAGCGGGCTCGGGTGTTGCAACGCTTAACATCGCCGGAAGCCCGGGTGTTCCCGAAGCCACGATCCGGCATACGGTGTCGCTTCCCTATAATGACATACCGGCCTTCAAAAAATTGATGGCGGAAAAGGGGAAGACGGTGGCTGCGGTAATTGTTGAGCCGGTTGCGGGCAACATGGGCCTGGTTCCTCCTGATCCGGAATTCCTGCATGAACTTCGTTCGGAAACACAGAAACATCAATGCGTGTTGATTTTTGACGAGGTGATGACCGGATTCAGGCTGGCTTACGGCGGGGCCCAGGCGCTTTATCAAATTTCCCCGGACCTTACCTGTTTCGGTAAAATCGTGGGGGGAGGGCTGCCGGTCGGCGCGTATGGCGGGAAACAGGAAATCATGGCGCAGATTGCGCCCGAAGGCCCCGTATACCAGGCGGGGACACTTTCCGGCAACCCCCTTGCCATGGCGGCGGGCCTCGCCACGCTCAAGGAACTACAGCAGCCGGGTTTTTACGAATCCGTTGAAGAAAAGTCGGATCGCCTGAGCAGCGGCATACTTCGCATCGCTGAGCGGATCGGCATACCGCTATCGGTAAACCGGGTGGGTTCGATGATGAGTATTTTCTTTACCGACCGGGTGGTGAAAAATTTCGAAGATGCCAAGACCTCGAACCTGGAAGTATTTTCCGCGTATTACAATAAAATGCTTGAAAAGGGCATTTATCTGCCGCCGTCCCAGTTCGAAGCGCTTTTTGTTTCATCCGCCCATGAAATTGCCGATATCGACCTTTTTCTTGCGGCCGCAGAGGCGGTTTTGCCGGAACTTATTAAATGACCAGCGTCAAATCATCAGCTGACCCGGGAGAATATCATTTGGAGAAATTTGCGCTGGACCCGGCATTGAATGCGATCCCCGAAAGGGTTGCGTCGGTGCACATGACGGCAGTTTGCGGCACGGCCATGGGTGCCCTGGCCGCTGTTTTGCAGGAGAAGGGGATTGCCGTTAGCGGATCGGACGCCGGAGTCTATCCGCCCATGAGCACCTTTCTCACTGGACGGGGCATAACGATCACGGAGGGCTTTTCCGCAGAAAACCTGGCATATCATCCGGACCTGGTAGTCGTGGGGAACGCGGTCCGAAAGGACAACCCGGAAGTAAGGGCAATAGCGGAAAAGAGGCTTGCATATTGCTCCATGCCGCAGGCCGTCAATCGGTTTCTCGTGGAAGACAGACAGGTCGTTGTTATTGCGGGGACCCACGGGAAAACCACCACGTCCGCCATGGTTGCATGGCTGCTTTCCTGTGCCGGTTATGACCCGGCCTTTCTTATCGGCGGCATCCTGGGAAACTTTAATGCGAACTACCATGTCGGCGGCGGCGGGTACGCTGTGCTGGAAGGGGATGAATATGACACGGCCTTTTTTGACAAGGGAGCCAAATTTTTACATTACAAGCCGGATATTGCCGTACTCACCGGCGTTGAATTTGATCACGCCGATATCTTCACCGATCTTGGTCATGTAAAATCCGTGTTCGATACATTTTTATTGCGAATCGGCAAATCGGGCCGATTGATCGCGTATGACGATGACCGAAACGTAAAAGACCTGCTTGCGGGTAAGGCATGCAAAATCGAGATATACGGGGAAAAATCGGATTCGTACTGGCATACCGAAAAGAACTGGATCCAATTTCCCTTCAGTTGTTTTGACGTGATGCAAAACGGCCGATTATTCGGCAGTTTTAAAATGAAACTGATCGGGTCCCATAACCGCATGAATGCGCTTTCGGCAGTGGCGGTGGCCGCTGGTTTGGGAATCTCCGCCGACGTTATCGCAGAGGGGCTGGAAACGTTTGCAGGGGTAAAGCGCCGCCAGGAAATCAGGGGCGTGAAAAACGGGGTGATGGTAATCGATGATTTTGCCCATCACCCGACTGCCGTCAAAAAAACCGTTGAAGCAGTGAAGGCATTTTATCCGGCCTCAAGGCTGTTTGCCGTTTTTGAGCCCAGAACCAATACCAGCATGAGAAGTGTTTTTCAGAAAGTGTATCCGGAGTGTTTTACCGGTGCGGACACGGTCTGTATAAGAAAACCGCCGCTTTTGGGAAAAATACCGGAAGGCCAGCGCTTTTCCTCCCAACAGCTGGTATCGGATCTGAAAGACAAAAACATTGACGCCCATTACTTTTCGGATACGGATCACATCATCGCTTTTACTGCCACGAGGGCACGGGAAGGAGATATTGTGCTGATCATGTCCAACGGGGGGTTTGACAATATACACGAACGGCTGCTTGAAGCATTGTAAACGAAAATTCGCTGCAGTTTCAAACCGGTTGTGCTTGCAGAAAAAGGCGCGGTGGAAAACCACCGCGCCTTTTTCTGTAGTAGACAGATAACCGATTTTGCTGAAAAATGGCTATTTTTTCTTTACTTCTTCGTCTTTCAGCACGCGTCGCAATATTTTTCCAACAGGAGATACCGGAATTTCATCCCTGAATTCGATCTGCCGCGGCCGCTTGTAGCCCGCCATGTTTTCTTTGCAGAACTTTGAAATCTCTTCTTCCGTTGCGGTCTGTCCGGGTTTCAGCTTGATGTAGGCCTTGACGATTTCACCGCCTTTTCCATCCGGGAGGCCGATGACGGCTGCCAGTTCGACTTTCGGATGGGTGAAAAGCACGTCTTCCACTTCGCGCGGATACACGTTGAACCCGCCCACCAGAACCATGTCCTTCTTACGGTCGGTGATAATGATATATCCATCTTCATCCACGTGACCGATGTCACCGGTCAGAAAATAGCGCCTGCCATCAATTTCCCGGAATACTGCCTGGTTTTCTTCGGTCCGGTTCCAGTAGCCCTTCATTACCTGGGGACCGGATATGGCTATTTCACCGTCTTCACCCTGGGGAAGCGGGGTCTGGCCGGTGTCAAGGTCGACCATTTTGATATCGGTTCCGGGGACCGGGAAACCAACGCTTCCAATTTTGCGGCCGGCGGTGCTCGTGGGGTTGGCCGATGCGACCGGGGACGTTTCACTCAAGCCGTAACCTTCAAAGATAACCGCGCCGGTTTTGGCTTCGAACTGTTTACACACCTCGGGCGGCAGGGGTGCGCCGCCGGAAAAGCA
>JAABUA010000088.1 GCA_011389515.1 Desulfobacteraceae bacterium | reverse complement strand
TCCGAAGCCAAGATGAAAGTGCTCAATATCATGAACGCCATTCATAACTATGTGTCCGGGGAAAATTTTTTTCGCCCCATGCTTGGCCTCGAACGCGAGAAATATATCAGACAAACCAAGGAAACCCTTAACTTTTTCAATTTGGCGGCATTTACCTGATCGCAGGGGGTCCTTTGTTCAGAAAATCAGTAGAGAATGAACCCGTAACAAGTCTGGATCAGACGACTTTGAAAAAAGTCCAAGATCAAGGATTGCGCAATTTTTGAAGAATTGAGCGTACTTAGCCGTACGTGAGATGCTTTGGAAATTGCGCGTAACGCAGATATTGGGCTTTTTGCGAAGTCGTCAGTAGAGGTGAATTGTGAAAATCGACGTGTTTCTATACGCTACCCTGGCAGAATATATGCCTGATAATGCAGCGGGGAGATCCGTCACCCTTGAAATGGATGAGAATTCCCGCATCCGGGACGTGGTCGATCGGCTGAAATTACCGCAAAAGACGATCAAGCTGATTTTCGTAAACGGGGTGCATGCAAAATTGGACACAATTCTGACAGACGGCGACCGGGTCGGTCTTTTCCCTCCGGTCGGTGGGGGATAGGAGCGGGGGCGGAAGTCAGCGGCCGGTAAGCGTTGGTCTCAGTGTGTAAGGACCGAAAGAAGGACATTCACCGGGCGGATCGATTCCGCAAGCGTATGGGGGTCGATTTTATTGCCGTTCAGTAAAACGTTCAAGGACTTGCCTCTGTCAAGCTTGAGAATGTTTTTCCAGAGGGATAGAAAAGTTTCTGCGGACATCTGGATGCCGTTTTGCAGGAGTTGCGGCCCCAGTTCCCTTGCCGAAAGATTAAAAAGTTTTACCGTAATGGTAATGGCGTCGTTTTCCGGATGACGGCCGCTTTCCGCCGGCATCTCCCTTGGGCGCAATGCCGCAAATTTCCCCCCCCTTCTGAAGGCGGCCCCGAAAAGACCGGGAAGGGCCGCTGAAAGGGCAATGGTTGAATCCTCTTTGATTTTCCAGCCGTCAATGTCATCTACTGGTTTGCCGTCATGAAGAATGGTCTGGATATGCTTTTCAATATAGCCGGCATCGAGCCCGAGCTTTTTTTGAAGCAGGGCGTTTACGGAGATGCCGGCAGGTGCCTCAATAAAAAACCCGTAACCAGACAGCATCGAGAAGATGCCGGTGCTTCCCGGCGCCATTTCAATGTCTACCCTGTTGATTTCCGCTGTTGTTTCCATAGAAGGCATCATCCGATGAATCTGCTATAGGCAGGAAGGTAATGAAAAACAGGCAAAGGGAGCATAACGGCTTCAAATCAACGTCATGCTCCCTTTGCTGTATTGTATCTCAAGGCATTAGAGGTCTGCAAACACCGTGTCGAGATCCTCATCCGTTACGGCAAAGGTGACATTGTGCGGAGCAAGCGCCTCTTTTTTGAAATAGTCGGGCAGGCGATCGTCTTTATTGGTGAATCCTGCCTTCTCATTGAAGTCACGCTCTATTTTGGTCACTTTTTTCCCCAGCGCGGTAACGTCGTCTGCGGTCAGTTCAAGACCGTGAAAGGCGTTGATCATGTCGATCAATGCCTGGAAGGTTTCCGGCTGGTCCAGAACGGCAAACGCGATAAACAGGCACATGCCCGTAGAATCGATGGCTGCGGTTGCATATTGCAGGTTGCGCGAGAGTTCAACCTGGCCGGCAGGGGCCAGCGGGTCTACTGATCCCCCAACACCAAGGATATTGGCGGTAACCGAGTATCCGGCCGTGTGATCGGCCCCCATGGTACTTGTGGCATAGGTGACGCCCATCCCCTGCACCGCCCGCGGGTCATAGGCCGGCATTGCCTGATTTTTTACTACAGGAACCCTTTCAATTCCGAAAACCTTGCCGGTAACAGCGGCTCCACTGCCAAGGATGCGCCCAAGGGGAGTGCCCTTGCCGACCTCCTTGACCAGGTTGATTGCCGCCTGACCGTCTCCGAATTCAGCAAGGCCCGCCTCCATGGCAACACCTATGGTTGCGCCTATTTCAATGGTATCGATGCCGTAATCGTCGTCCAGTCGGTCGAGCATGGCAATGACATCCAGATCATCGATGCCGCAGTTTCCGCCGTGTGCCCACACGGTTTCATATTCCGGCTGCTTGGTCAGATAATGGCCGTCCTTGTCGTGCCAGATGCCGGAACAGCGGATGACGCAGCCCCTGTGGCAGCCGTGGGTAGGCTGACCGCCGCGCGCTTTCATGATTTCGGCCTGATTTTCCCCGCTGATTGCCGCCGCGCCTTTAAATCGTCCGGTTTTAAAATTATAGGTGGGGTATCCGCCCGCTTCGTTGACCACGTTGGTCAGAACGTTTGTGCCGTATGCAGGGAGCCCTTCTCCGGTTACCGGGTGTTTTTTCAGCCCGTCCACGAAGGCCCTGTTGGCGGCCTTGAATTTTTCCGGGTCTTTCGGGGATCTCATGGATGCCCCGGTGTCGTCGATAACAATGACTTTGACGCCCTTTGATCCCATGACGGCCCCTACGCCGCCTCTCGCCGCATGCCTTGCCGGCCGCTGCTCCATATCGGTAAAAGCCACCGTTGATGAAGCAAGCTTCATCTCTCCTGCCTGGCCGATGGAGACGCAGGCGATTTTGTCGCCGTACTCTTTTTTCATCCTTTCGACCACGTCATAGTTGCCTTTCATTTTCAATTCCGGATCGGCGGCGATTTCGACACCCTCAGTGCTGATTCGGATTTTATAGAGCTTGTCTTCCGCCGGTTTTCCTTCAAGGACGATGGCGGCATAACCCAACCGCCCGATCATCTGAGCAGGCTGCCCGCCGGAATTGGCTTCCTTGATCCCGCCGGTCAGGGGGCTTTTGCACCCGACGGAAACACGGCCGGACATTGCGCCGGTCGTGCCGCCCAAAAGGCCCGGTGCGATCACCAGCTTGTTTTCCTCTCCAAGGGCATGACAGGTCGGCGGCACCTCCTTGGCAATGATGGCGGATGTCAGGCCGCGCCCTCCCAGACCGGCAAAATCCCCGATCGGTTCGGTCGTATACGAGGGTTCACCGTTGGGGCCCATGTTGATACGCAAGATTTTGTCCATCTCGTACCTCCTGTCAGGATTGGTTGTAATGAAAGAAATCATCAGCGAAAACCGCTGACGGTGTTTCTCATCGGCTTGTTTACGGGGCTGCCCCCATGGTATGGAGAAAAGCATCTCAAAGTTTAACAATAACGACCGGGAAATGAAATATCAACAATAAACCGTGGGTTGCTTAACCGGTTTTTTTCTCAGGACATGCTTTGGTCGATTTTACGTTTCGCAATTTTTCATCGAAATCCGGCTTCCTGCCATTTTTGCCGTCCGCGTAGCACTTGCGCGCGTACCAGTCCATCTGCCTGCATATACCTCGAATAATTCGGACTTCATCGGCCTGCAGTGGAAGACGCGAAAAAAAACGCCGGAAACGATCCATCCAGTATTCCGGGTTGTCGGGCTGAATGAAACTGATACGTACCAGCATGTTTTTCAACTGCTCGTACATGGCGTCCAGTTCCGGGCGAAGTGCGAGCTTGGGAAGGAAAACGGTGTTGGCTGCTGTTGATGCATTGAACAGTTCGTAGCAGACGATCATAACGGCCTGGGCCAGGTTGATGGAGGAAAATTCAGCCGTCCGGATGGTGACCAGGTCGTGGCAGTTTCGAAGCTCATCATTGGTCAAGCCTCGATCTTCCGGACCAAAAACGATCGAGATCCGGTTATCCCTGCTGATGGGGATCAACGCTTCGGCCATTTTAGCAGGGGTTTTTATTCTCCTGCGGCTTTTCCCCAGCCTGGCCGTAGTCCCGACCACATAGCCGGCATCGGAAACAGCGCTTTGTAAATCAGTAAAGCGCCTCATTTCATGTATGACATCGGCGGCGGCGTGGGTGGCAAGCGTGAGGGCCCGGTCTGTATTGATCTCTTCGGATGAAACCACGTGCAAACGCGATATTCCCATGTTCCGCATATTCCTTGCCACTGAACCGATATTTTCCGGAAACCGGGGGCGATGAAGGACAATCGTAATGTTGTCAAGCTGTATCCTGTTTTCCATTTTATCCTTAAACCTATTTGTTGGCATTTCCCTTTTGCTTTCAGGCATCTGACTTCCGGTTGTCTATTTCCCGCAGAAATTCCATAAACGCCTCGCATAATGGTGAATGGGTGCGGTTTTTCTGGTATGTCAGGTAAAAAAATCTTGTCAGATCCAAACCCTTTACGGGGAGAGAAGTAAGAACGTTTGATTTCAGATCGTCTGCCACTGCAATTTCCGATAAAATTGACACGCCAATGCCGGACTTGATTCCCTGAATCACGGAAGTCGTGCTGCCAAGCGTTGCGGCAATCGAAAAGTCTCTCAGGCCCAGCCCTTTCGACGAAAGGCTGTTCTTCAGGGATATAAGGGTCCCCGAACCTTTTTCCCGTATGATAAAAGGCTCTTTTAACAGCGACGTCAGGTGCACCGCGCTTTTTATCGCCCAACGATGGTCTGCGGGAACCACAAGCCGCATTTCATCGGCAAACCATTTTTCCTGCAAAATTGCTCCTTGTTCGACTTTTGCGCCGACCACCCCGAAATCGAGGCGACTGTCGAGGATGGCATCTACGATCTGTTTTGTATCACCGACCTCGATGGAAACGGTAACCTCCGGATATTTTTTTTTAAAATCTCCGATCAACCGGGGGAGCAGATATCCGCCCGGAATCGTACTGCCGCCGACCGACAGGTTGCCGCTGATAACGCCCATGAAGCGCGCCATCGAATCTTCGGCTTCCTCTGCAAGCCTTATAATCTGGCGGGCATAGGTATACAGCAGGCTGCCGGCGCCTGTGGGAAGTGTTTTTTTCCCCATACGGTCGACCAGCCTGCATCCCAGGTGATCTTCGAGATCCTTTATATGGCTGCTGACAGTCGGTTGCGTCAGGTGGACCGCTTCGGCGGCTTTTGAAAAGCTTTTAAGCTCGATTACTTTTTGAAATATTTTCAGCTGCCAGATATCCATTGCCGTGTATTGCACCCCTTGATATTGATAATTTAAATGATAGTTATCAATACCCATCGAAAATAGCAATTTGATTTGTACACGTGAAAACGGTAAAGATTATAATTGGTAGATGTAAATTCAATATCGTAATTTGTTGTATCATCCGGTTTTCAGGAAAAAACATGAAAGAAATTGATGCAAGAAACAAGGAATGCCCGGCCCCGGTTTTACTGACCCGCGACATGGTTGAAAAACAAAAGCCTGCAAAGGTAACGGTCATTGTAAGCAATGATGCGTCACGGCAGAATGTCTCGCGGTTCTTAAAATCGATGGGTTACGTCGTAACCGACGAAGCGGTGGAAGCTGATTTTTATATCACGGGAGAACGCGGGCAGGAAAGCAATATGCCGGATGAAGCGCCCAAACCGGCTGCAACACCCAAACCGGCTGCAACAGATGATTGCCAGGTCCGAAAGATCATGGTCATGGTGACCACGGATCGTATGGGATATGGTGACGATTCTCTCGGGTTGAAACTGATGGCCAATTTTATCCGAACGGTAAAGGAGTTCGGCCCGGATCTGTGGCGGCTGGTTTTTGTAAACAACGGTGTGAAGCTCACCATTGAATCATCCGATGTCGTTGATGTTCTTACCTCCTTTGAAAGCGACGGGGTGAAAATTATGGTTTGCGGCACATGCCTGGAGCATTATGGCCTCTCAGACGTAAAGCGCGCCGGGGAAACCACCAATATGCTCGATATCGTAACGGCCATGCATCTGGCCGACAAGGTGATTACAATGTAGAACCTATCTCAACATTCGGATTTCAGATTTCCGCTTTTTGCCTTCCGATTTTATTTATATTCTTCCCCGATAGTGCCGCCGCCTTTTTGCCTTGAATTGTCTTTTCCTCATGGTTATTAACTTAGCCATCTGTTACGTATCTTTTGAATTTTTACGAGATCATCACCTTTGATGGACTCGTAAAAAGTCGTTTTCAGACGGCTTTATAAAAAGTTCAAGATCAAGGCGCGAGCAATTTTTGAAGAATTGATAGTACTTATGCGTACGTGAGATTCTTCAAAGATTGCTCGCAACGCAGATATTGGGCTTTTTACGAAGTCGTCACCTTTCAGATACGGAAAAACCAAATCGGAGGGAAACCCATGACAGAAAAGCTTTTGATAATCGGTGGCGTCGCCGGCGGCGCAACAGCGGCGGCACGTGCCAGAAGGCTTAATGAAGAAACACAGATTGTAATGTTTGAAAGGGGGCCGTATATTTCCTTTGCCAATTGCGGACTTCCCTATCACATAGGCGGGATTATCAAGAAAAGGGAAGATCTCGTTATCACTACCGCTGAGATGTTTCAAAAACGATTCCGGGTGGATGTTCGCATTCACACGGAAGTTCTGGCCATTGACAGGCATAACGGATCTGTTCGGGTGAAAAATCTCGAAACCGGCGAAGAGTATGTTGAAAAATATGAACGCCTTATTCTTTCTCCTGGTGCCGAACCGATCCGTCCGCCTTGTAAGGGCATTGACGGCGAAAATATTTTCACGCTCAGAAACATACCGGATATGGATCGCATCAATGCGTACCTTGACAAAGGGTCGCCTGCAGCCGCCGTTGTTGTCGGGGGGGGCTTCATTGGACTGGAAATGGCTGAAAACCTGGTTTTCAGAGGGATCAAAACGACTGTTATTGAAAAACTCGATCAGGTAATGTCACCGCTGGATATGGATATGGCCAATTTTGTCCATGCGCATGTAAAGGAAAAAGGGGTGGATCTTATTCTCGGCGACGGGATCTGTGCGTTTGAAGAAAATGATGGCCGGATGATGGTTAAAACGGATGGAGGAAAATCGATTTCCTGCGATATGGCGGTGATGTCTGTTGGCATTAAACCGGAAACGAGACTGGCTATGGATGCGGGGCTTGCACTTGGAGAAACGGGCGCCATTTTGGTCGATACAACCATGCGTACGAGTGATCCGAATATATACGCGGTGGGAGATGCCGTCGAGGTGCATGATTTTATAACAGGTAGAAAGACCATGACAGCCCTTGCCGGACCGGCAAACAAACAGGGCCGGATTGCAGCGGACAATGTCATGGGCAGGGCCCAGGTTTTCTTCGGGACACTGGGTACCGCCATCGTCAAGATTTTCGACCTTACCGTTGCGCAAACCGGCATGAACGAGAAGACGGCCGGAAAAGGGGGTACACCTTACCTTGTCAGCTATACCCACTCCGGTTCCCATGCAGGGTATTATCCGGGAGGGGAGACCATTTCCATGAAGCTTCTGTTTGCCCCTCACACCGGCAGAATCCTTGGTGCTCAGGTGGTTGGCAAGGACGGTGTTGACAAACGGATTGATGTTATCGCAACCGCCATATATGCGAAAATGACCGTATTTGATCTGCAAAACCTGGAATTGGCTTATGCACCCCCCTATGGCTCTGCCAAGGATCCGATTAATATCGCAGGGTATGTGGCATCCAATATTTTAAAAAATGATGTGGAAAATATCCACGTCCACGAACTGGCGGCACTTGATCCGGAGCAGTACGTTTTGCTTGATGTGCGTTCCAGGATTGAACTGAAACTATCCGGACATTTGAAAGGCGCTCTTCATATTCATATCGACGATTTACGTGACCGGTTAGCCGAGTTGGACAGGGATAAAATCTATATCACGTATTGTGCAGTCGGTTACAGGGCATATCTGGCATACCGAATGCTTGTCCAGAACGGATTTGCAGCGAAAAACCTCAGCGGCGGATATGAAACCTATATGATGGCAAAAGCCTGATGCAAGAAAACTTTCCCTTTATGATTGACGAACCGGATTTCAGGAATATTTTTAATTTACAGAAGTAGTTTTTAACATTCATTTTTTTTAATGAAGGAGATATGCGATGGCTGAGGTGACATTAAAGGGGAAAACGATTCGTACAAGCGGGGCGTTGCCAGCGAACGGCTCGGCTGCCCGCGATTTTCTGCTTGTTTCTACAGACCTGACAGACGTGAAGCTATCGGATTTTACGGGAACAAGGCTGATCATGAACATTTTTCCGAGTGTTGAAACCAGGCCCTGCGCGGAATCCGTTCGAAGGTTCAATGAAACGGCGGACAGACTGGACAACACAAAGGTGCTTTGTATCAGCAAAGACCTTCCCTTTGCCCATGAGCGCTTTAACGCAAAAGAAGGAATAGACAATGTCGTATCCTTGTCTGAAATGAGGGGAAATGATTTCGGGGAGAACTACGGCATTCGAATTCTGGACGGTCCGTTTGCGGGATTGCTTTCACGGGCAGTGGTCGTGCTTGATGAAAAGCATCGTGTTATTTATTCCCAGCTTGTACCGGAAGTCAGCGATGAACCCGAT
>JAABUA010000087.1 GCA_011389515.1 Desulfobacteraceae bacterium | reverse complement strand
CCCGGCTGAAAAAAACAAAGGGGAGAGCGGCGAAGACAGGGCTGATCAAACCATTTATTTTTCTGGCGCGTTATTTTTCTGGCGCGCCCGGAGGGATTCGAACCCCCGGCCTACGGATTCGAAGTCAAAATTAATACCCATCATTTTTTATCACTTTTCCGCACAAAAACCTTTACCTTTCGGGTATTTTCTGTTATTCTACCTTCACATAACAACACATAAAAAAACCCTTTTTCAGCAAATTTTTTGTGTTCTTTTTGTGTTCCTTTCATGCAGGGGGCTGGTCAATGGCACAATACAAATGGTTTAAAACCAAACACAAGGGGCTACGCTACCGTGAACACCCGACCCGTAAACACGGTATCAGAAAGGATCGGTTTTATCAATATAGGCTGATGATGGACGGCAAAAGCGTTCAAGAATCCTTCGGCTGGGAATCTGAATGGATGAAAGCCGACCCGGAAAGCCGGAAAAAACGCAGCTTTGAAGCCCATTGCGTCCAAATGACTGAAAACTTGAGGGATGCCAGGCGCATGGGTGAGGGTCCGGCCTCCTTAAAGGAACGGCGGCAAAGGGCCGAAGACAAGCGCCAGAAAAAAGCCCGGCAAGCACTGACATTCAATGATTTATGGGAAAAAGACTATCTGCCACAGGCGAAGGCCGACCGGGGAGAAAACGCGCTTATACGTGAAGAGTCCATTTACAACCTGTGGATTAAGCCCGTTATCGGGAAAAAACCCATGCCTGAAATTGCGCCCGTTCATATGGAAAAAATCAAGTCAACCATGCGCACAGAGAAAAAGGCGGCACGTTCGATTCAATATGCGCTGGCAATTGTCCGGCAGGCGTTCAACCATGCCAAACGGCGAGACCTGTTTAAAGGTGACAATCCGGTCAAAAAGGTCAGGATTCCTTCCGAAGATAACCGGCGCACTCGTTTTTTATCCAGGGAAGAAGCAGACGCGTTGCTAAAACAAATCAAATCTGTAAGCCCGGACGTTCACGACCAGGCGCTTGTATCGCTTCAGACGGGCATGAGGGCCGGCGAAATCTTTTCGTTGACCTGGGGCGCTGTGGACCTTGACGACGGCTATTTCACCTTGAAAAACACGAAGAACGGCAAAACACGTGTCGCGTACATGACCCCACAGGTAAAGGAAGTGATACGACAGCGGCAACCGGAAAACGCACAGCCTGACGCTCTTGTTTTTCCTGGACGGGGTGGCGTTAAGATTGTACAGGTTTCCGAAACCTTCAACCGGGCTGTGGATAAGCTGAAGTTGAATGAAGGCGTTACAGATAAACGCGACAAGGTTGTTTTCCACACGCTGCGACATACATTCGCCAGCTGGCTTGTAATGAACGGAACTGATCTTTATGTCGTCAAGGAACTTCTGGGCCATTCAGATTTTAAAATGACGAGTCGCTATGCACACCTGGGAGAAAATACACTTCAAGCCGCTGTGAATGGTTTGGGTGCCTCATTAATCCCACAGGTTGAGGAACAGGAAGCAGAAGAATCTGGCGCTGAAATAATCGAATTGGCGAGGGCGGAATAAACACATTCTCGGCCATAGGGGTGCGCACCCGAAAAGGCGTTTTCCTGGACGCCCTGTGCCGGGAACAGTCAACCAGGATAACAACTGCAGGAGGTTGTTGTGGAAAAACGATGGTTATGCCCAAAAGACCTGTTAGTCCGCTGGCAAGCGAAGCCTTTCGAGGTCGTTGATGCAATTAAAAAAGGCCTTCCGCTTTATGACGTAATGACAGGGGAATGCTATAATGACGCCGAGACACCTGGTAAAATTTGTTTAAAACTACAGCAAATTTTGCCACAGCAAAATTCTGCATGGGAACACGATTTATTTAATTCAGATCCTTGGGAAACTGTTGAGGTGGGCTTTAAATTATCCGAAGTCGAAGTTTATGAAAAGAAGCATGGGGTGAGCTTAACTACTGAAAATTATGCCATTACGGAGGAATTATCGGATTTGGATCAAAATATTCAAGCTTGGGCAAATAAAGCACGCCATAACGGCCACATTGACATTTTAAAACTTTGTCATATTCTCGCATTTGATCAAAAAAGTAGTGCTGCACTTCCTGCTTTATGGCAGGCTTATGAAATTGAGAAGGGCCTCTATCCACTAAAAACAGATAGCTTCAACGAGAGGGTCGGCGCATGGTTTAAATTAATGAGTCTGTGGACCACGGGCTATAACGGTATCCGGTACGATGACGACATTACTTGCATTAAAACAGGTTGTTGTGAAGGTGGCAGTTATGTAGATGATCCCACTAACAAAGGTAATCGTGTTAATCTCCAGACACTTAAAGACTATTTCACTGACACCCTTTTGGTCCAAACACCTCTTCCGCAAATTTTGTTTCCTGACCTTTTAGAACCTTTAAAACCTTTGGAACCGTGCGGCGTTGAAGGTAACAATGACAAAAAAGGTTCATCAATAAAGACGCCACCTGGGACAAAGTGGCGAGATATCCGTATATACTTGGTGCATGAAGGTTTAATAAAAATAACCTATCCCAAAGGCGAAACTACAACTACCAGAGATGGCTTGGGTTTGGGCGGCAATAAAAAAAAAGCATGGAAGGAATTTGAGGAGTTCGCAGCCAGCAAAGGTTATTACGGCTTCGGCCCAGGCGTGATACGGAGAAATCTGAAAGATAAAAAGTACAGGGTCAACAAGATCCTTAAAGAACTTTTCCCGAATGTGGAAGGGGATCCCATTGTCTTCCATAAAAGGAAGTACGACGAAGATCGAAAAATGTGGTTTGAAGAAAAATATGAATCCGAATTAATTATAAAAAAGATAGACACAGAGTTTGTGGAGACCCATTCAAACGAGGATGCGATAGCGCAGGAATTTCGTGATTATGAAAACTCAGAGAGTATGTGGTGACTACACTATGATTCGGCAAAGACAGGATCAGTAATCGCCAATGTTGATCCTGCATTTGAAGCAGCCCTGCCGATAAACGGTTGAGCCTTTTGGGGGCCAAATCACGCCAAAGTGGTGGTTGATCCCCTCCAAAAATGCGGAAAAAATATTTCATTTTCATCAGCCCAGTCAATTTGACTGGGTTTTTTTGTTTTTTTAATCCCAATAATATCCAAGCACTACAAGCATTTCAGCTTATCGCCCTTAACCCGGTCAAAAAGCTGGTCATTTTGACCCTTGAGTATAGAGAGCATAAACTTTCTATCACTTAACGGGAGGAAATGGCATGACACAAAACAACAGCACATGGGATGAAGTTTCCAGGTCTTGGCCGGAAGTTATCTTACTGAAAGATGTCAACCGGCTTGAGGGTTTTCCATATTCCAGGGGATATTTTCGGAATCTGTGTACCGGAAGCCAGGCGGATGCTTTTTTACGGGATAACCTTTTCCGCGTGGGCAAGTTTCCGGCGATGAGAAAGCACCCGCTGGCCGCGTGGCTCGAAAAGCGAACTCGAACATAGGGGAGGACCGGGCCATGCGACAAAATGAAAAGCCCGGCGCGGACCAGGCAACCGGGCGGCAAGGTGATCAACTAATTAATAATAATGGCGAAAGGGTACTGGGATGTCAATTGTTTTTTGACGAACCACCAGAAGAATGCCCAGTGGCTGCCCTGTGGTGGTATAAATTCGGCCTCCAAGTTGTTCCTATCAATCCAAAAACAAAACAGACCGCAGTCAAGTGGCAGCCGTGGATTGATAACCTATGCCCTGCCAGCATAATCGCTCATTGGAAGAAACACCCTGACCACGAACTGGGCGCTATAATAAATGATGAATTGTTTGTCCTCGATGCAGACAGCCCCGAAGCGCAAGAGGCGTTATTCAGGATCGAAAAAGAACACGATGTTTACCCGGCATTGGTTATAAAAACAAGCAAGGGCTTGCATCATTATTTCCGCAGAGCGCCCGGCACCTGCGCGCACATGGCAAGTTTCCGCACCGAAACGGAACCCGAAAAAATCGACATCCGAACGGGCCGCAGTAAAACGGATGGCCGGTCTATTAGTGTGCTGGCTCCAAGCACCGGTAAAACTGTTGAACTGATCGACGCCGGTTCCGCTGCCAAATTGACAGAGGTGAGCCAGGATTTCATTGATGACATATTCCGGCACAATGGCAAAGAGCCGCCACGACCCGTTGAACCAAAGATCCGCGACGATATGGAGCTTACAGCAAGCAAAGGGGAAACCGCAGAAATCCTCAGCTTTATATCACCTGATGTTGGTTATGATGATTGGATGCGCGTCTTGGCCGGGGTCCACGACAAATTCAACGGATCCGAAGAGGGGTTAATCCTGGTCGACCAATGGAGTAGTGGGGGAAAGGATTACCCGGGAACAGAGCAGATCGAATACAAGTGGCGCAGCTTCACGCCGGGGAAAGGGGTTTCATTCGGAACCGTTGTAAAAATGGCCGAGCAAAGTGGCGCAGATTTGAAAAAAATCGCCAAAGGATACAATAAAGACGGGACTAAGCGGAAAAACTTTGATGAACTGCTTGACATGGCGGAAGCCTTGACCCCGAAAGATACCGCCATCATGGAGACCATACTAAGGGATGCCGTTGCATTGTCGCCCCTACAGAAACGCAGCGTTTATAATGCTATTAAAAAGGCCTCCGACATTCCTTTGAGCGTGCTTAAAGAGCAGGAGCGGACCGGGGCAGAAAGTGGCGATATTCCCGATGATCTAGATTTGGCGCGTGAATTGGTTTCCATGCTCGGCGCGGAAAATATTTTATGCGCCGAAGGGTTTGTGTGGAAATGGGGCGACCAAGGTGTATGGGAAAAGCAAGACGACCGGTCTGTGAAAAAATTGGTTCAGCTATACGTTGGAGATGGAGAAAAGCTCGATTCAGTAGTTAAGGCCCGGGTTGAAAGCATTGCTGATCTTTTTAAGACTGAGATCTATAACCCAGATCAGCAATTTGATGTTGGCCCGGCCGAATGTGTGAACTGCATCAATGGTGAAGTGGTTTATGACCATGAAGCCGACGAATGGATTAAAAAGCCGCATACCCGCGAACATTATCGCACAACACAAATACCTATCATATATGATCCGGATGCAAATGCACCGAGGTTTGAGAAGTTCCTCGAAGAAATCTTTATTCGCGATCATGACGCACTTGGCAAAATTCAGGCTGTACTTGAAATGATGGGCTATACGCTTATGGCTCATTGCCGGTATGAACAATTCATTATTCTGGTGGGCGGCGGCGCTAACGGGAAATCTGTTTTGCTGGCGGTACTAGAAGCTCTGTGCGGGTCGAAAAATGTAGCCGGGGTTCAACCATCGCAGTTTGACCGGTCATTCCAGCGCGCACACCTGCACGGGAAACTTGCCAATATAGTTACCGAGATCAAGCAGGGCGAGGTTATCGACGATGCCAGTTTAAAAGGAATCGTATCGGGTGAGCCGACTACAGTTGAGCATAAATTCAAAAACCCTTTTGTCATGCGCCCGTTTGCCACTTGCTGGTTTGGGACCAATCACCTTCCACACACGCGAGACTTCTCCGACGCGCTGTTCCGGCGTGCCTTGCTTATTGAGTTTAACCAGGTATTCAAACCAGAAAGGGGTAATTGCGATTTCCAACTTAAAGACAAGCTCATGAAAGAACTGCCTGGAATCCTTAAGTTATCGCTTGATGCCTATTCCGATGCCCTTAAAGATGGATTCACCGTGCCGGGAAGCTGCAAGGCGGCCCGTGAGAATTGGCGGCTTGAGGCCGACCAAGTCGCGCAGTTTGTCGAGTCTGAATGTGACAGAGATTCTCACGAACGGGTTCAAGCACAAAATCTATTTGATGCTTACCGGAATTGGACATTTGATAACGGGATTCAAAGGCCTTTAGCAATGAAGTCTTTCCGAGACCGTCTTACCCGGTTGGGCTTTGGTTCCCAGAAGTCCGGGAAAGCACGTTATGTTACAGGAATTCGCTTAGGGGATGGCAGCCATGGTGGGTAAAAGTTGGGGCGCTTGGGACGCTTGGGACGCTTGGGACGCATGTTTCGACATTCCATGGTGCGTTTACAAGCATAATAATAAATTTAAAACGTCCCTATATAAAACGTGGGTTAGGGGTAATGTCGGATTATCCGTCCCACCCGTCCCAACTGTCCCAAAACAACAAAGGTAAAACCATGACGAGGCAAAACGCTCAACAGATTTCATCAATAACTTGGAGGTAGAAATGATTATCATCGCCGATACCAGAGAACAGGCGCCGTACTCGTTCACCTGCTACGACGTCGATGTCGTTCGGGCGCCACTATCGTGTGGGGATTATTCGCTTCCCGGGGTTGAGCATTTGGTCGCCATCGAGCGCAAGGCGCTTGATGATCTGATCAGTTGCTTGATGGGTAAGAACCGGGATCGTTTCGAGCGGGAACTTGATAGGCTTCGACCGTACAATGTCGCAGCAGTCGTGGTGGAGGCCAGCTGGCAGGATATTTCCCGCGGACGATATACAAGCAATATGAGGCCCCAGTCGGCGCTGCAGTCGGTTATCGCCATGCAGGTAAGGCACAATGTTCCGTTCATGTTTTGCGGCGACAGAAGCGGCGCACAGTATGTTACACATGGTCTTCTGTTAAAATACGCATATGAAATTGCCAAGCAGTACAAGGCGATCCAAAATGGAGGTTAAAAATCATGCCTGATAGCACGCACAAAACAAGAGATAAAAAAGGTCGATGGCAGCGGGGCGTTAGTGGTAATCCACAGGGTCGACCTGTGTCAAATCCGGCCAGGCGCTTGCTAATGGAGAATGCGGAAAACTTGGTCACTACCGCCATAGAGATGGCTCTTAGTGGCGATACAGCAGCGCTTAACACCTGTTTGTCCCGAATTATTCCACAATACCGACCAGTCCAGGAGCCGGTTAATATCGACATTAACACCGATGCCGACTTGACGGTAATAGGCCGCCAGGTGGTGGCTGCAGCAGCAACGGGTCAAGTCGCTCCTGATGTCGCTGCAAGCCTTCTGCAGGGCCTTGGGACGCTGGCAAGAGTAACAGAAATCGAACTGCTTAAGGCAAGGCTGGAGGCGATTGAACGGGTTCTCAAGGCGCAAGGGGAATAATATGAAAAAATTACCTGACAAACACTACCGCAACCTTACCTCTCGACAACGATTTATCGCCACATGGGAGGCCATCGGGCGGGGCGATGATGCGGAGGCAAAGCGCCTTCAAGATACCGCTCCAAATTTTACATACAGCTCCGCTGATCATGTAATAAGGCATTCCTGGGACGCTGTTCTTGCAATCGGTTTAGCGGTCGAGTCCGATATTCGGGGCCATGCACTTACAGCTCAAATGGCACATCAGGAGGGTTTAACGGAGACTGAAAACGGGTCTCTAATGAAAATGAAAAAACTTGATGATGGCTGGAAGAACATTCTCAAAGAAATAGGGCTTTCTGAAGGGGCAATACGAGCGGCGCGCCCAGAACCCCATCCGCTTGTCGAGCACTTGTTTAAAATTGTCCAAGATTACGAGCCGGAGCCGGATAAAAACATAGATGATTGTTTTACAAAAATTCGGCAGATTCTCCCGGTTCTGTAATTGGTAAAAGCTTTCAACAATCCCTGGTTAAAAGGAGCAGCCCTATGACACCACTAAAAGCAATTAGAAAATTCTGTATCCGATGCGTTGGCAATGCTGCAAGTGTCAATAAATGTGGCGGCGATAAAATGCTGGGACAAGGAGATCCTAAAGGCCAATGCTGGTTTTATCCCTACCGCATGGGTCGTGGACGGCCTTCAGTCAAAATAATCCGCAAGAACTGTCTTGAATGCATGGGCGGGAGCCGTAAACTAGTTGCCGATTGTGGGCCCTTTGGTGATTGCCCGCTCCATATCTTCCGTTTTGGAACCAACCCGAATCGTATCCGAGAGACAGTTAAAAATATGATTGAGGAGGCCGCGTGAGGGGAGGTTTTTGCTTCAAATTTGGACTATAACAGCTACCGGCATGGGATTTGGGTTGTAGCCTCTTTATTTTCCGCTTGATGCAATTAAAAGGCCCCTCTCGTGGTGAAGAATCTTTCTCCAACGTGAAGGAGGCAGAGCTGACCGGTGACAACCGCTTCTGGGTCATCACGTTCAGCTTCAAGAGCCCGGTCGCCGCCGGGGGTGTGGGACAGTCCGTTTTCACCGGCGACCGAGACGACAAGGTGTTCAAGCCTCTTGCCAAAATCGGGGAAATACGATCGGTAAAAAACCGGGAGGCAAAGCACTGGCCGATTTCCCGTTTATTCCGAGGCAGAAGGGCCGGCCTCGATGGGCGGGCTTTGGGCCGTATTGCCTGCGGAATCAACCGCCCGAACCGCATAGGAGAACATCTTTGTTCCGGGGTCTTCCCGGAAGCGGTCATCAAAGTGAAACTTTACCAATGAGGTCTGGGGACGATGGGGAACGGCCCCGACAATTTCCCCGTCTCGCAGGACTTCGTAGCGTTCCACACGATGGGCCCCTGCATACGAGGCGTCCCAGCTCACCCGGACCGCAAGGCGATTCAT
>JAABUA010000086.1 GCA_011389515.1 Desulfobacteraceae bacterium | reverse complement strand
TTCTGGTTTCCGCATCGACCAGAATTTTCATAAACCCCCGGGTATCTCCCCATGCCTTTGCGCGGTTTACCTTGGTCATGGGCCTTTTCCCGATCAGCGCCTTTCGCCCGGATTGCCGGACCTCATTTTCCGTCATGCCGACCCGTCCCAGGGGAGGATCGGTAAAGAGCCCGTACGTGAGAATGCGGTCGCTGACCCTGCGCGGATCATCATCCAAAAGATTGGCCGCTACGATTTCACTGTCGTTGTATGCCGTATGGGTAAACCCCCCTTTCCCGTTGCAGTCCCCCATCGCCCATATCCCTTGGGCGCTGGTGCGAAGCTGGTCATCCGTGACAATGTATCCCTTTTCATCCACATCGATGCCGGCCTGCTTGCAACCCAGATCATCGGTGTTGGGCCTGCGCCCGACCGCCAGCAGCAGGTGCGATCCCACAACCCCCGGGGGGCCGTCTTTACATTCAAGGTTCACGGCGATGCCGTTTTCATGCCTCCCGACCCGGATGCAATCGGCATTTACACGAACATCCACCCCTTCGCCCTCCAGGATTTCCCGCACCCCGTCGGAAACATCCTCGTCCTCGTTTCCGATCAGCCGGGGGCCTTTTTCAACCAGCGTCACTTTGCTGCCGAACCGACGGAACATCTGGGCGAATTCTATGCCCACGTAGCTGCCGCCGACGATGACCAGGTGATCCGGCACAAAATCCACCGCCATCATGTCGGAATTGGTCAGGTAGCGGACGTCCAGCAGCCCGTCCATGGGCGGGATAAAGGCCCGTCCGCCCACATTGATAAAGATCTTGTCCGCGGTCAACCGTTCGTCGCCGACCCGCACCGTGCGGGCGTCTTCAAACCATGCATGCCCTTTGTATACCGTGAGGTTGGAAATATCTTTCATCCACTGGGGGATTTGATCGTTGTCTGTTCCCACAATTTCGTCCTTGCGGGCCTTGACCTTTTTCATGTCCACCTTTACCGGGCCGTTTATAACCACCCCATGGTCTGCACCGTGCCGGGCCATATGCGCCGCCTTGGCACTGGCGATCATTGCTTTGGTTGGAATGCACCCTGTATTGACGCAGGTGCCGTAGAAAAGATGCCGCTCGGCAATGGCCACCCGGTATCCCGCATCCGTCAGACGCACCGCAAGCGCAGGACCCGCCTGTCCCGTGCCGATAATGATTGCATCAAATTGAGCCATAATTTCCCCCCGAAAGTGAGCGTCACAAGATTCCGATTGCTGATGAACCGGTTCTACAAAACAGGTTAATTTGGTATTCTGATTTGTCAAACGTTCCGGGAGATCAATGCTTTGCTGCGTGTAACCGGTCCGCAAAAAAACCGATGAGCCAGACCAGTCCGCCAAAACCAAGCAGAAAGATACCGATAGGGGCGCCGTAAAGCATCATGACTGCGGTGAAAAGCCCTGCGGGGTGCATGTCCGTGGGGGGGAAGAACCATTCGTAAATGGCGGTGCCGGTATACGAAATCACCGTAAGAAAGAGGATTATGCAGCCGGCAATGACCAGCTTTCCGGCGGTTTTTCGGGAAGAAGACGGTTTCAAATTTTTATTCATGATGCGTCATTGCTGCCGGCCGCCGGTACTGCGGCAATCTTGCAGATAATGTCCGCAGCTTGCTCTATCCCGGCGGCGATCCGGGCGTCCTCCCAGAGTTCACTCCGGTGCTTGATTCCATGCCCACTCAAGACGTAAATGCCCTGTGCGCCAGCGTTTTCCGCAAACGCCACATCATGGGGATGGTCCCCGACCGCAAATGACCGGGAAAGATCGATCCCGTGATTCTTTTCCGCCTTTCTGAGAAAATACGGTTTTGGCTTGATGCATTCGCAGCCGTCCGAAGCATCATGGGGGCAGACGTAGGTATCGATGATCCGGATTCCGAATCCGGACAGGTAAGACAACACATGCCCATTGACGCGCCCGACATCTTCCATCGTCAATAATCCCTTTGCAACGCCGGATTGGTTGGTAACGATAAACAGCTCGAAGTGTTCCTTCAGACGGCGCAGGGCAGAAACCGTGCCCGCAAAAAACGCCACCTGCGACGGCCGGGACAGATGCCCCCGGTCCTCGATAATGGTGCCGTCCCGGTCCAGGAAAACCGCGGGACGCTTAGTGTTAGAAATACTCATGAAAGCCGACTCCTTGCTTCTACCCCTTAGGCTCCGCAAAACCGGCCGGCAATGGAGCATAGCGGTATTGCCAGTCCGGGTTGATGCGGTCGGTATGTCTTATGGTGAACGTTGCACACCCCTACTGCGCAAGGTGATGTGCAGGATTTCTCCCGGTTGCCACAGCCTCATGCGTGCCCCCCAGGTGCCCGCCCCACGCCCGACGATGAGTTGCATGTCACCCACGCGGTAGTGCCCGAGGAAGTAGGGGTAGCGCTGGCTCACAAGATAACCGAACGGCCACACCTGACCCCCGTGCGTGTGGCCCGAAAGCATGAACTTGAACCCTGCGTCGGCGGCGGCCTCCACTTGCAAGGGGACGTGAGAAAGCAACAGCGCCGCGCCGTCGTCCGGACCGGCCAGACGCTTCAACAACCTGGGTTCAGGGCTGTCATTTTGCTTGTGCTCCCTGAGATAGTCAAGACCCGCCAGGCGCAACCCCGTTCGCAGCTCCACGGTTTGGTCACGCAACCACCGAACACCCGCCGACTCGAACAAGGCAATGGTGGCGGGAGTATCTCCGTGGAACTCGTGATTTCCGGTCACCGCCCATACACCGAGCGGGGCGCGAAGCCCGCGCAGGGTCTCCTCCAGCCCGGGCACCAGGAGCGCCTCGCCTTCCGTCAGGTCGCCAATCATGACAACGAGATCCGGATTTAGTGCCTGGATCTGTTCCACCCGTGCCGCCAGCCAGTCGCGTCCGATGCCTGCGCCAAGATGCATATCTGAGATCGCCACCAGCGTCGTGCCGTCCAGTTGCGTCGGCAGGCCCGGCAGGGCAACTTCGTAGTGGGTCACCACCGGCGGACGAAGGCCCTGGACCAGGGCGATCACCACCATCGCCGCCCCAACCGTGACCGCACCGAGGCGCAGCGCCGCCAAACGGCGCAGTTTCCAGTACCCGAAGCCGGTCACCACGTCCACTGCCAACAAACAAAGCCCGAGCAGGAACAGCGACATCAGCCAGTGGAAGGCGAACTGGGACAAGGCCCAGGTGATCAGCCCGGCTGGTTCGTCGCCGATCCGGACCCCTGCGATATAAATCACCCACACGACGGCGCTCGCCACCCACCAGCCGCGCAGACCGATGCGTCGTCGCACTATCGGCAAAGAACCGACGCGCCATGTGCAGTAGAGGTGCAGGACGCTGCCGACCACGTTGAGAATTAGAGAAAACACAAATGTTCTCCTGATTTGTGCCTTTCATTTGGGGAAAAACCGCGGGGGATGACGACTCCTTAATTCTGTTGTTCGCTGTTAAGCGATAGGATTATGATCATGGAGCCTGTTTTTCGGAAATGGCTTTACCTTCTTCCATTCCTGCGACGCAATTTCAGCCTGCCAAAGGTCAAAATTTTTCTGCAGAGTAAGCCAAAAATCCGGAGTGGTATCAAACGCACGTGACAAGCGCAAAGCCATGTCCGGGGTGACAGTTCCCCTTTCATTTATGATTTTAGATAATGTTTTTCTTGAAACCCCGAGCGTTGCGGCCATATCCTTAATTGTAATGGATAGAGGCAAGAGATAGTCTTCTTTTATAATATTGCCCGGATGTGTTGGTCGCCTGGTCATCTTTCGCATTGATACACCCCCTAATGGTAATCATCGTAATCAACAACAAATGCATCACCATCAATAAATTGAAAAAATATTCGCCAATTGCCGGATACTTTCACTGCATAAAATCCCTTTTTATCACCGCTTAATTGGTGAAGGAAGGAGCCGGGGTAATTCATATCCCTGATTTCACTTGCGGCATTGAGACGATCAAGAATCCTTTCAAGCCGGTTTGCGTGTTCAGGTTTTATTCCTCTTTTGCGCCCCGTGAAAAAAAAGTCCTCCAGCCCTTTATGTTTAAAGGATTTTATCATGACACCTTCAATGTAACCTAAGGGGTTACACTTGTCAATATGATAATTGTAGCAAGGGAAAAGAGGCCAAACGGCTCGCCTGCCGGTGTGAAATGACAGCGGAAGACCTGTCCAGTGCGGTGACGGGTTGGACGGGATCACGCCGCAGCGATAAATTCACAATCATAACCGAACAATTGCTTGTTGCGGTAAGCCGTAAAACTTTATATGATGGAACTTCCTATTCAACACATAAATCGTTATATACGGGGATCTTGTGGGAATAAAAACGCAGGAACGATTTAATTTTTATTCGCATCTCATCGGCGCGCTGCTGGCTGTTACGGGTCTGGTTTTCATGCTCCGGGTAGCCTGGGCATCGGCTCCGGCGCTGATTACCGCGCTGGCCTATGGCCTCTCAATGGTGTTTCTTTTTTCCGCCAGCACCCTGTACCACGCGTTTAAAAAAGAAGAAAACGAGGACTCGTTCTGGCGGAAAATGGACCGTCTGGCCATATTTTTCATGATCGCCGGCACCTATACACCTGTCTGCTATTTTTATCTGGAGGGAACCTGGCGATGGACAATGATCGGCATGCAGTGGGGGATGGTGGGTTTCGGCGTTTTTTCCCAGCTGTTTTTACCCAGGGCCCCCAGAGTCCTTTATGTGGTTATCTATTTTACCATGGGGTGGCTGGCGGTATTTCCCCTCCGTCAGATTATGTCCAATATGGATCTGGCCCAGGTGATCCTGATGTTTGCGGGCGGCATCGCTTTTACGGCCGGAGGCCTGATTTACGCCGTCAAGCGGCCCCGGCTGCTGCCGGGCGTCTTTAGTTTTCACGAACTGTTCCATATCATGGTGCTCGCGGGCGGGGCCTTTCATTATGGAATGATTTACAGCGTATATTATAAAGCCTTCGCATGATCGGATCCGCGCTCTCCCGGTCTGCCAAAAAGCTTCTGGATCAGGAACAGGCGCTTTTCCAGGCCGAATATAAAAAACATTATCTTCCCAAAGAGACCAAAGGGCCTGTGATAGGCGCCCCCTACCTTCTTCATCCACCCGGATCACGCGATGGGGTGCTGCTGATTCACGGTCTTATGGCCGCCCCCTATGAGGTCAGACAATGGGCCGACGATCTTTTTGCCCGGGGATATACGGTTTATGCTCCCAGGCTTGCGGGGCACGGGACGTCGGCCGAGGATCTCGCAACGCGAAATTACAGCGACTGGGTTGATTCGGTGGACAGGGGATACAAGATACTGGCGTCATGTGCCGACCGGATCATTGTAGCCGGTTTTTCCACCGGTGCCGGGCTTGCCCTCCATCAGGCCATATCCCATCCACAAAAATATGGCGCCGTGGTGTCGGTGAGTGCGCCCATGAAATTCAAGGGCCTTTCCTCTTATCTTTCAGGGCCGGTTGAAGGCGTAAACAATGCCGCCGCGTTTTTAAAGCTTAATGGATGTCAGAAACGGTTCGCACCCAACCACCCGGATAATCCGGAGATCAACTATCACCGCTGTCCGATTCACGCTTTCAACCAGGTAAAAACGTTGATGAGAAAGGTATACCAGGGCCTTCCTGGTCTTTTTCTCCCCGCGCTTATAATCCAGGGGAGCCGGGACCCCAAAGTGAGTCCAAAAGCCGGAAAAATGATTTTTGACCGGATCGGCGGCAAAGAAAAAAAATATGTGGAGATCGCTTATCCTCTTCATGGAATTGTCCGGGGAAGTATCGGCGTTTCCGTTTTTTCGGCGGTAAATGAATTTTTATCACACCTGCCGCATGCGCCACCAGACCCCAACGGACGGTCATCATAACCATCTGATGTATGAAAATTTCATAACAAATAGATAACAACGAAAGCCCCGAATTTTCCATACAGGTTACGCAACTTCAATGCCGTTTAAAGAGGAATCGGCTTTCAGGCTTTCAATATACCCCGCGTTTTCTTTGACCCACTTTTTCATCAGAAGATGTCCACCCAGACGGTACTTGACCCGCCAGCCCCTTTTTTTTCTGTATGATGTCAGTACCCGTTTCATGCTGTAAAAGCGTTGCATCTGGTCAACGATGGCCATCTGCATTGTATGGGCCGAACACTTTTCGGGTCTGACGACCACATGCATGCCGTCATACTGTGTCCATTGATTGTGCAGTACGTTGTCTTTGTTATCGATATAAGCGCGTGTTCCGGGAAAGGGCGTGATGGAAAAGACCTGAATGGTGTCGATGTCCGTTTCGATGGCGTAATCCACAATGTTTTCTGGCGTCTGAGGACCGTCTTTGCTGTCAACCACGAACATGCCATGGATACCGATATTGCGTTTATGCAGATTTTCAACGCATTTTTTAACAGCATCCACGGTATGGGCCTTGCCGTATTTTTTCAGGGTGGCCGGGTCAACGGACTCCACGCCCACATAGACGATTCTGCACCGTGTTTCCTCCATCAGATCCAGAAGCTCAGGATCGGAGGCCGCACTCACACATATCTGGCCTGACCAGCGTAGGGGAACGGCTTTTTGTTTAATCATTTCCCGTAACAGGGATTTGGTCCGCTTGGGTATGGCGGAAAAATTGTCGTCGCCGAAACAGACGCTTCTGTGCTGAACAGGGCGAAGTTCGGCGATCACCTGTTCATGGGATTTGAAACGATATTTCCGCCCGAAAAGGGGGGTGACGCTGCAGAAGGAACAGTCGTGGGGACAGCCGCGGGATGTGATAATGATGGGTGGGATCTCCTGTTTTTTGATCTGGGGAGAAAGGGTGAAATCAGGCGAAGGAATTTCGGAAAAATTGACAAGATCCGGCATGTCATTGTGCTGAAACGCCGTGTCGCTGGTTTTATATGAAATCCCTTTCAGGGTATCCGGATTTCTGCCTTTTTCAAGGAGCCGGACCAGGGCGAGCAAGGTTTCATCGCCTTCGCCCCTGACGACATAATCACAATGATGCAGGGCTTCTTCAGGCAGAAACGTCACATGGGGTCCGCCCATGACCACCCGTGTTCCTTTTTTCCTTAATTCATCAGCCAGCGCATAGGCCTCACGGATCGTGCTGGATAGCGAGCCAATGCCCACCAGATCATAACCGGCCAGGGCCGCTTTTTCCGTCTCGGTCATGGGCTTGACCCACAGATCACATATATATCCGTTTTCATGTAAAATGGCAGCCATAGTGGCCAGGCCCACCCGGGGTAAATAGGTTCTGCTGTAAACATGGGTAAGATCCGAGACAGCTTCGACCAGTGCAATTTTAAACGTACTCATTTTTTTACCTTTCATAGTCGCGAAATACCGTGGTTAGCCCCTTAATACGCGAAAAGTTCTTGTAAACCGCCCTTTAGTAAGAGAGAATCTTCCATTCCCCGGTCATAGACAAGGGCTCTGGCGGCCCAAGTACGGTTGCCGGGACCCTCACGGGGCAGGTTCGCCGCAGGCCTTTCCGTCATCCGATTTACTGACTGGTTCGCTTTGGCGAGATACCTTATTCCGGTGTCCAACCTTGACTATCCAGACAGTTAGTTCTTTGTCCTGAATGGAATAGATAATTCGATACCGTCCATACCGAAATCGATATCTTTCCTGTCCACTTAATTTTTTACACCCTTGTTGTCGCGGATTCTCACTTAATGATTCGATGCATTGCAAAAGGTTTTTTACGTCATCCTTAAGGATCGATTTGAAATCTTTCCAAACTGACTTTCTGAAAAATATTTTATATTCGGCCATCTTTTTTCAGCCTTTTGACCATCTGTTCATAGCTGATCAGAGGTTCATCAACCCTTTCATCAAAGGCAGCGAGATCCTCTGCGTCCTCGGCAAGTGCTTCTTTGACGGCTTCATTAATAATTTCCGACATTGAGCGTGATGTTTCAAATGCCTTGAGACGCAACGCCTGATGGAGCGAAGGGTCCAGATATATCGTTGATCGTTTTGATAATGTTGTCATAATTTTCCTCCAAGAGTTTGAATGAATGACATCATGCCATCACAACATCAAAATGTCAAATAATGGCAAGGGAGCGGGTACCCTCGCTGTTGCTCGGCTTCCTCGCGGGACACAACAGTCCAGCTGACAGCCTTGCCATATTCGAGGATCCGGGCCTGGACGGTTTTGTGTTCTCCGGGTTTCATTTAAATGGCTCCAGTCTCAGGGCGGCCTGTATTTTGTCCCGCTGCTCCGGATTTACGTGCGATTCATCCGCATAGTCCCGCCAAAGCGCTACAACATCCCTCACTTCATCCATGATCGTTTCCGGGAGCCCGCGCTTCATCGAAGCGCTATTCGCGCACGCTTTGAAATCCTCCAGCGTAAATCCGCTTTGCTTTCCGTTCATCGTCATTTGATGACGCGATGTCCATTTTCCGCTCGGTTGATAGCTGTAGGTCATGTCGAACGCGGGTGAAAGCGACCAGTTTCCCGACCTGTCCATCAGAAAAGCAATGTTTTTTACGTGATCATCCTGATTGCGGGCTATGATATTGAAAACCATCCGCCGAAACTGCTCC
>JAABUA010000085.1 GCA_011389515.1 Desulfobacteraceae bacterium | reverse complement strand
GCGGACTTCCCTGTTTTTTAATTTTTCCATCGGGCATGCATCCTGTTTTCCCGGATACAATTCCGGGTCATTTATACCGGCAATCCGGATGCATTCAGAGTTTTTATACTTGTTTTCATTAAATTTGCCCGCATCGAGCACCTTGATTTCAAAGACATCCCTGCCCACAATATTCGTTACAATCCCACGTACGTTGTCTGGCATGTTCTCCTCCCACGGCTTTTCCCACCGGTAAACGGTATCGCTCAAGTTTGACGGCTTCGCAAAAACGACTTTTCACGAAGCCGTCAGGTTGCCGTTTTCAAACGATGTTTGATATTCGTCATTGAGCTGCGGGAAATCGTATTTCCGCGTTTCCCATCGTCAATTGTCTGATGACACTAAAGCAATAAACATGCCATTCACAGCCTGGTGCTGGAGATCATAACAATCTGATATGAATACATGATTAAAATCACAAAACCATCCATCGCATCCGAGCGTTACAATTTGTTACACTATGCCATGGCGCTGCTGTAACAGAATGTAACAAAAGCCTGTAAAAATTAGAAAAACATGTTTTTTCTTAGACAAAAACGGCATTTTTTGATATTCGTAAAAAATGGACAAATCAACCATTCTAATGATCGACAATAACGAGAGTTTTCTAAACTTGTTCTGCTGCCTCCCGGAAGCGGATCAGTATAACGTTGTTCCCTTCACATCCGCCGGCGAAGCACTCGACTATCTGTGCAGAAAGGGGGCGGATGTTGTTATATCGGATGTTCAAATGCCCAAAATGACAGGCACCGAACTTCTTTCCCAAATTCAGGATATGCGGCCGGATATTCCTTTCATCCTGGTTACCGCTTACGGTTCATCGGAGAAAGCCATTGCCGCAATAAAACAAGGGGCATTTCACTATTTTGAAAAACCGATTGACGATAAGCTCGATCTTTTCTGGTCAACGGTCCGAGAAGCCATAGACAAACGCCGGTTGCAGGAAGAAATAGAATCGCTCCGGAAAGAAAAAGCGCTGCAGTCGAGCCGGGTGACATCCATCATCGGCGCTTCCAACGGGATAAAAAAAGTCCGTGAATCCATAGAAGAAGTTGCGGGTCTCAAGGTTACCGTACTTGTTTCAGGGGAAACAGGTACCGGAAAAGAGCTTGTTGCAAGGGCGCTGCACGAAAGAAGCCCAAGGAGCAGCAACAGTTTTTTTGCCGTAAACTGCTCTGAATTTGCACCCGGCGTAATGGAAAGCGAGCTGTTCGGCCACGAAAAAGGATCCTTTACCGGCGCCGTGGGCCAGAAAAAAGGATTGTTTGAAATTGCAGACAAGGGAACGCTTTTTCTCGATGAAATCAGCACGGCCAGCATGGCGCTGCAGGCAAAATTGCTTCGTGTTCTGGAGGCCAGACAGTTCAAGCGGGTCGGCGGCACATCGAATATATATTCGGATTTCCGGATCGTCGCGGCGACGAATACTGACCTTGAAACAGCGGTGGCAGAACAGCGGTTCCGCCAGGACCTGTTATACCGCCTCAACATGTATATCATTGACGTCCCGCCGCTTAGAGAAAGAAAAGAAGACATACCGATGCTTGCCGAATACTATTGCAGCCGATTCGCCACGGCGTACCACCGTCGACTGGAGGGCATATCGGATAGCGCAATGCACGCACTGATCTCCTATCACTGGCCGGGCAATGTCCGGGAACTGGTGAATGTGGTTGAACGGGCGGTAATTACCTGCCGGGAAAACATGTTGACCACCCGTTATCTGCCTTTTCAATCCAAATCCGGTGCAACATTTTCCAGCATGAATCTCAAGCAAACGGAGAAAAACGTCATCCGGCTGGCACTGAAAACATCGGGATACAACAAAACGCGCGCTGCCAAAATGCTTGGTATTGCCCGAAAAACGCTCATCGAAAAAACACGAAGATATAATATCGGGGAAAACGATTAGAAAATGGCGGCCATTGTCCTTAAAAAAGAAGGCCGAGAACCGGAGCTTCTGCTGAACCAGCTGATCACCGTGGCTGTTTCCAGGCAGCTGGGGCATGAAACACGAAACTTCCTAAACAACATAGACCTTGTTCTTCATGGACTGAAAAACGAACGTGTCAGCCCCAGGGGAGAAAAAATCCTTCGGCTTCTTGACGATGAAAGCGCCCGGGTCAAGAAATTTGTCCGGCGCTACCGGAGAAATGTGCAATATCCGGAAATTCCTGCAGAAAAACAGAAACCTGAACAGGTGATCAAAGAAGCGGCATTTCGCTGGCAAAAGAAAAACAAAAAGGCGGGCCTACACGTCGACTGCAAATTCCTTTTGCAGTCGACAACGGCTTTCATTAATTCAGAACTGGTATACGAGGCTGTATTTCTTATACTGGAATTTATATCGCAATCCATTACAACCGGCAAAACAATAGAAATCCATGGGAGATTTGAGGCGGGTAAATTCATTGCATCCTTGACCCATAAGGATCTTGCGGCCATAAATCTGGACAGCATCGATCTTTTTAAGGCGTACACCAAAGATGGTGATTTGTCGAACCTGTTTGTTGCCAGAGCCATTATTGAAGCCCACAAAGGGGCATTTCGCGTAGCAGAAACGCTTCATGGAAAAACGGCTTTTGAAATCACCCTCCCCGTTTCAGGCCCGGAAAACAGATAAAATACCTACAAGCCACCTCAAAAAAAAGGGTGTTTCCCGGCCATGGAAAAACACCCTTTTAAAAATTTGAAAAATTTACAGGACTGCCTAGAGCACTGTCACATTCACTGCAGCTGGACCTTTTTTCCCCTGCTCAACTTCGAAACTCACTTTGTCGCCCTCGTTCAATGATTTAAAACCATTTGAATTGATGGCGGAAAAATGAACAAATACATCGGGGCCGTCTTCCTGCTCGATAAAACCAAAACCCTTGCTGTCGTTAAACCATTTTACTGTTCCGTTTTTCATTTTTTTGTCTATCCTCCTTTCTCATTATTTTCTCATGGTCTCAAACTGGAGGTAGCCACTTTGAAAAACGGGTCCTTCCTTCTTTGAAACCGGCCCGCCAATCAAACCCGGGCCTTTACCTATTAAATTTATAATAAATAGATTTAGAAAAAAAGCAAGCAGATTTTTTCTTCTTTTTTAAAAAAATACCGGTGGATTTATTTTTCCCCAGATTTTGCATTTTGCCCGCAGATGCTTAAATTAAATAATTATCGGGTGCATTGCTGCCCTTATTTCAGGATTTTCCATATTTGGAGGATTTGATGGAAGGAAACGACGACAAAAACAGCTTTACCGAATCGGATTTTGATGAACAGGAGCCGGAAACATCCGAAGATTTCATGGCCATGTACGAAGACAGTCTCAAAGCCATAAAATCGGGGCATGTCATTGAAGGTGAAATTGTTGATATTGAAAAAGATGCGGTCCTTATAGATATCGGGTACAAAAGCGAAGGCCTTGTGTCCAAAAAGGAATTTCTGGATTCAGACGGCAGACTGAATGTTTCGATCGGCGACAGGGTGGAAGTATACCTGGTTCGAAAGGAAGAAGACGGCTACCCGGTGCTTTCACGGGAAGAGGCGATAAGGGACAAGCTTTTCGACAAATTAAAGGATGTCTACGAAGCCGGCGGGACCATCGAGGGGAAAATCATTTCGCGGATAAAGGGGGGGTATGTTGTGGACATCGGCCTGAACGCGTTTCTGCCGGCATCCCAACTTGACGACAAGCCGGTAAAAGATCCGGAAGAATGGTTAAATAAGCCCTTTGCATTCAAAATCGTTCAGTTCAGCAAACAGGAACGCAATGTGGTGGTTTCAAGGCGTGTGCTGATCGAGGAAGAGCGGAAACGGCTTTCCGAAAAAACCCTCCAGACGCTGAAAGAAGGAGACATTGTCAGCGGAACGGTTAAAAACATTACCGATTACGGCCTTTTCGTGGATATCGGCGGGATCAACGGACTCGTGCATATCAGCAACATATCCTGGGGTCCGGTTAGGCACCCTTCTGAATTCTACTCGGTCGACGATGACATTACGGTAAAAATACTGGACATCGACGCGGATAACAGAAAAATTTCCCTGGGCATAAAACAGCTGTCCCCGGATCCCTGGGAAAATGTAGAAGAAAGATGCCCGGTAGGCGCAACAGTGACCGGGCAGGTCATCAGCTTGAAAAATTACGGCGCTTTCGTGTCCATAGAAGAGGGTATCGTAGGACTTATCGGCATATCCGATCTTTCGTGGACGCAGAAAATCCGACACCCCAACCAGATTCTTAAAATCAGTGATGAAATCGAATGCCAGGTGCTTTCGATCGACAAGGAAAAAAGGCAGATGTCACTGGGCCTGAAACAGCTCGAAACCAACCCGTGGGACACCCTCCACGAAAACTACCCGGAAGGAACCATAATTGAGGGTGTTGTCAAGCAGATCACGGATTTTGGCCTTTTCATAGGCATCACGGAAGAAATAGACGGTCTTGTTCATGTATCGGATTTGCCCCACGGCCAGAAAAAAATTGAGGAACATTACCGGAAAGGGCACTCGGTACAGGCAAAGATCCTTGAAATCGACCGCAAAAATGAACGGGTCAAACTGGGAATCAGGCAACTCGCCCCCGATCCATGGACGACGCTTTCGGAAAAATATCCACCGGGCACCGCCGTGTCCGGAAAAATCGCAAATATTGCCGAATTTGGACTTTTCCTTGAAATCGAACAGGGGATTCAGGGACTGGTCCACATTTCTGAGATCCCGCATGAAACCGGAGAAAATCCCCTGGAACGGTTTACGATCGGAGAGAGGGCGGATGCGTTCGTGCTGGAAATCAAAGCTGACCAGAAAAAAATCCGGCTGTCAATGAAGACGGATTCGTCTGAAAAAACCAAGACACAGGAAAAAAGCGAAGAATCGACCGGATTCGGTTCACTTCTGCGGGAAAAAATGGAACAGCAAAAAGACAATACCTAATATCAGGGCTGCTGCCGGAAGGAAACCGATGGAAACCGCGCAGCATCGGTATGGGGGAAAAATTTCGCCGCGCTGAAACGATTCATGAAATCCTGGTTTACATTGAGTTCCAAATACGTTATCCGGTCCCGAATGGACTCGACCTGATCCATTGTGCCCCTTTCCGTCAAAAGACGGACGGCCCCTTTCAGGGAAGAATTCCCCAGTGACCGGTATGTTTCTTCCGGCAGATCCGGAATCATGCCGATGGATATGGCTGACCGGGGTTTTATGAATGAACCGAACGTCCCTGCCACGTAAAACGTCTTGATATCTTCAAAACGGATGCCCACATACTGCAGGAGGGTTTCAAGTATGGTGTACATGGCGGCTTTGGACCGTATGAGGCTGTCTATATCCACCTGGCTGATGGTAAGCGCCCGGCCGGTTGCGGACACCTCCTCTTTCACCACGACAATGTGGGGGATGCCGTCCACATTCCGGAACCTTTCTCCGCACGCGTCTTGCACCAGGCGTCCACGGATATCCATCATTCCGGAAAGAAAAAGGGCCGCCGCCAGATCGATCATCCCTGAACCGCAGATCCCTTTGGGAGGTTGATCATCGATGGTACTGATCTGAAATTCTTTTATTGCCGGGTCGATGAAAACGGTGTCTATCACCCCCGGACCTGCGGTCATCCCGATTTCCGAAACACCGCCTTCAAGGGCCGGACCGGCGGCACCGGCACAGGCCACAAGCCATTCGCTGTTTCCCAGCAGCACTTCCGCATTGGTGCCCACATCAACAAGGATGGAAATATCCTTCGACTCTTGAAATCCGGCAAAGCAGGCGCCCGCTATCAAATCACCGCCGAAATAACTCCCCACGTTTGGAAACAGGAAAACGCGTCCGCTTCGGTTCATGTGAATACCCAGGTCCTCTGCTCTTGCGGCACCGAAAGTGTTCGCCGCCGGGATATAAGGCTCCCGGATGATCCCGCGCGGACTGATCCCCGCGAAAAGATGCGTCATGCTCGTATTGCCGGCAACGGCCATGAGAAATATACGGTTACGATCCATACCCGCTTTTTTGCATATTCGACCGATCTCTTCATTTATGGCATCGATGATCAGGTGATGCAGATGGTCAAGCCCTCCTGGCTTGTCCGCGTAATGGATGCGCTCGAGAATATCGGGGCCGATCTCCCGCTGGGGATTGTCAAATACCGACTGCAACAAACTTTTGCCTGTGACAAGGTCGATCATTTCCATGACCACGCGAGTGGTCCCGAGGTCCACCGCCATCGCCGCTGCCGGTTTGGGATTCTCTATGGGCATGATCTCTATGAGATAACCGCAGCCGCAACTCTTGAAAAAAACACATCGACACCGGTAATCCCAGCTGTGTAAACGGATTGGCAGATCCTTTAAAACAAACGGATCCACAGTGATATAATCGACTCCGATTTTACGGGAAAGCGCTTTTTTCAAACGATCGGCATCCGCCGTGTTGTCTTGCAGGGACGGCGGGTTCAAAACGATATCTACCACCCACCCGGAATCATTCTCAATCATAGATGTCATCATTTCGACGTTCGCAATCGGGCTTTACCCCCGTTTTCTTCCGGATACAGGCGCTGCGACTACAAATGAAATTCCATGTCCCGCGCGACTGCGAAACACTCCAGGGAAACGTTTTTGTCGGCGATCAATTCATTGCATCGGTCGACAATCACATCCATTTCCGCATCCGTTCTTTCCTGGTTCAGATGGAAGACGCCAAGCCGGCCGACCCCGGCATCAAGGGCCAGATGCAGTGTATCCATGTAGCTGGAGTGCCCCCACTCAATGCTTTCGGCATACTCTGCGGGCGTATATTCCCCGTCATGGAACAAAAGGTCCGCCCCGCTGCAGAACGCAACATATTCATCGTAGGTCTGTCCGCCTTCATGGACAAAGCCCAATTCGTTGTCGGTCAGAAAAACAAACCGTTTGCCGTCTTCTTCAAAACAATAGCCGCACCCGCCGTTCGGGTGGCTCAAAGAAATGGGGGTAATATTGACCGTACCGATGGAAAAAGTTCCCGGGCATCCTTTTTTATAATGGATGGAAGCCTTCAGGTCCGAGTAGCGAACGGGAAAATGGGGAGGGCCCATGAGCTTTGTTACAATCGTTTCGATATATTTACCCGGAAAAGGGCACCGATGCATATAAATTTCGGATTCCTTTTTGTGAAGCGGCTTGAAAAAAGGGAATCCCATCAAGTGGTCCCAATGGGAATGGGTAAAAACAAAATTGAACGTTGACCGGTCTTCACGGATAAGCTGATTGCCCAGACGGCGTATACCCGTTCCCGCATCCACGATAATCAAATCATCGCTTCTGGTACGGATTTCAATACACGTGGTATCACCGCCGTATTTTTCATACTCGGCTCCTGATACAGGCGTTGACCCTCTTGATCCCCAGCACTTGATATACATGGATTCCCTTTACATCCATCCGGCAAAGACCTGCCATTACTTTTCCGCCCGGACAACCGGGCAAAAACCACACAACGTCCCTTGTTTTATATAAACATACCCTTCTTCACTCTTCGAAAGCGCCTGTGAGCGTATGCCAGACACCGTCGCTGACCCACTTATGCCCGATTACGGCACCCAGTTGACGCAGATTGTCTTCAATTCGTGCAAACTGGCTGCGAAGCAGACCGGAGAGTATAAAGCGTTTTTTCCCCAAAAAGCCCGGTGCGTTAATCAGCTTTTTCATCACGTCGTAGTGAATGTTTGCAACGAGCAGATCCGCTTCAATGCCCACAAAATCCTCTGCACAACCATGAACCGCCAGTACGCGGTCTTCCAGACGGTTATGCACGATATTGCCCCTCGCTGTTTCAACGGCGAGATAATTGTTGTCCACCGCCAGGGACTGGCGGCTTCCCTTCCGGGCGGCTGATAGGGCCAACAGGCCTGTACCGCAGCCGAGATCAATCGTCCTTGAGACCGCAATGTCTGAAAACACGATTTCCATGGCGCAAAGACAATCCCGGGTAGTTGCATGGGTACCTGATCCGAAAACCACGCCCGGATCCAGCAGAATCCTGTTTGGATCGTATTTTTCACGGCCGGCCAGCCACGGCGGTAAAACACGGAGGCCGCCTGCGGAAAACGGCGGCATCTCCGACCCGATCCATTCCTTGTACGGCATGAAAAAGCGGTCTTTCAATATCAGCCCGCCATCTGCGGCAACAAAAGATTCGACCCGTTCGTCGGCCGGTTCGTCAAAAAACAGAAAGGCGCTGTTTTCCTCCTGCCAGTTTCCGATGAATCCGCTGCCAAACAGGCTCCTGTCCGTGGGAACTTTGCCGTTTACATAATAAATGTATAAATTTTCATACGGCATTACATTTATTTCAACAACATCTCTTGATGGCGCCATCTCGCATTGCTTCCATGACTTTTTTTCAAATGCAATATCAACCGTCCTGCATGAACTTGTCAAAAGCGCTGAATGCGGCCTTTATAACAGGGCTGTCTTCCGGCATTTCGATCATCGGACGGCCTTTGAAATCAAATTCATATACCATCTCATCTGCAGGAACCGAGCCAATATATTCAATACCGGCATTATTTATCATCTCAAGGACTTCTTCCGGCGGTTTTTCCTTTGCCTGGTTGATGATGATGCAACTTCGCTTGACGCCGATATTAAGACTTCCTGCCAGCTCATGAATCCGGATTGCCGCCTGCAGACCCCGTCGGGATGCGTCCGTGACAAT
>JAABUA010000084.1 GCA_011389515.1 Desulfobacteraceae bacterium | reverse complement strand
GTCAATCTCATGGAACCTGCCAGGTCCGCGGCTGAGTACCCTCAGAAATTGCAGCAGAAAGCCAGGATCGTGGGCTTGAAATCCTCCGTCATATTTCCCCCTCCAGCAAGGAATCCACCTTGCTTGTAATTTGGTCATCTTCATACCATCTCAGTTCAATGGCTTTGGCCGGGCATTCGGCGGCGCATGCGCCGCATCCCTGGCAAAGCGCATCATCGATTTCACTGACGCCTTCTTCGTTAATCCGCGGGACATTATAAGGGCAGGAGCGAACGCAGATAAGGCAGGAGGCGCATTTTTCCGTATCAACCGTGGCCGTTACCGCAGAAAGCGTAAGGAATGACTGGGACAGCATGGTCGTTGCCCTGGAGGCCGCGGCCATGGCCTGTGCGATGGATTCGGAAAGCAGCTGCGGGCTGTGTGCCGTACCGCAGAGGTAAATGCCCTCGGTTCCCATTTCCACCGGTCGAAGCTTTACATGGGCTTCAAGGAAGAAGTTCTGGGCATTGCGGTTGAGTTTCATTATGTTTGCAAGTTCTTCCGTGTCCTCGGCTTCCACCCCGGCGCTCAAGACGGCCAGATCCGCATTTACGCTGATTTTGCGGCCCAGGATGTGATCGGTAAAGGTCACATTGACAAAATCGCCCTCAGGTGACACCACCGGCGGATCATCGGCCGAAAAGCGGGAGAACAGCACGCCCAGTTGCCGAGCCTCGGTGTAGTAGTCTTCCAGCAGCCCGTAGGTCCGGATATCCCGGTAAAGAATGTACACCTGGGTTTTCGGATTCCGTTTCTTGAGCGCAATGGCGCTTTTTATCGCGTTCTGGCAGCAGATCCGGGAGCAGTTGGGATTTTCCTCGTTCCTGGACCCCACGCACTGGATCATGACCACGTGGTTCAATTCGTCTACGTCCGTATTGGTATACAGCCGTTCTCCCAGTTCCAGCTGGGTAACCACTTTCGGGTTTTCTCCGTAGAGGAATTCCTTGGGCCGGTATTCGTTGGCACCGGTAGCGATGATGGTCGCGCCGTGTTCGATTGTGCGGCTGGCCATGGATTCCCCGGCAAGCACCTCGGTTTTGAAATTGCCCTTGAAACCGGAAAAATCAACAATCACCGAGTTGGTCAAAACATCGATTTTTTCGTGGTTTTCAACCTGTTTTTTCAACGCGGTGACCAGTTCCCTGACATCCATGCCCTCGATGGTCTTGGTCAGACGGTTGCCAAGGCCGCCCAGTTGGGCTTCCTTTTCCACCAGAACAACGTCGAAGCCCTGGTCGGCAACCCCAAGGGCCGCGTTCATACCGGCAACGCCGCCGCCCACGACCAGGGCGCGCTTGGTGACCGGTATCTGGCGTTCATACAGCGGCTGGAGGGATGCGGCCCGCGCAACCGACATGCGGACGAGTTCCTTTGCCTTTTCCGTCGCCGCCTCATGGTCATTGCCGTGCACCCAGGAGTCCTGGTTTCGAATATTGGCCATTTCAAAGAGGTATTTGTTCAGGCCGACGGCTTCCAGGGTGTCCATGAAAATCGGTTCATGGGTCTTGGGGGTGCACGAGGAAACCACCACGCGGTTGATGTTGTGTTCCTTTATGACTTCCTTCATCTGGTCTTGGGCGTCCTGACTGCAGGTGAAGAGATTTTCTCCGGCATAGACCACGTACGGCAGCGACTCTGAATATTCCCGGACCGCCGGCACATCGATGACGCCTGCGATATTGATGCCGCAGTCGCAGACAAATACGCCGATGCGGGGTTCCTGCCCTTCCACATCGATCGGCTCCGGTTTGACGACTTCCTTCTGCAGTGTTCCACGGGCCTGGGCGAGGTTGCGACCGGCAGCACATGCCGCCGCACTGGCTTCGGTAACCGAAGAGGGGATATCCTTGGGCCCCTGGAATATGCCGCAGGCGAATACGCCGGGACGAGAGGTGTTGACCGGCAGCGAAGGAGAGGTTTCCGCGAAGTTATACTTGTTCAGATCGATATTCAGGCGCTTTGCCGTCTCCACGGTCGATTCCGAAACCTGGAGCCCGACGGAAAGCACGACCATATCAAATTCTTCCACCTGGAGATTGCCGTCTTCTTCCACATATCGCAGTTCCAGATTGCCGGTATCCGGTATTTCAGTGACGGTATGGATTCGCGATTTGATAAAACGGACCCCGGCGCTGTTGCGGGCGCGATCGTAATATTGCTCGTAATCCTTTCCGAAGCTCCGGATGTCCATATTGAATATGACGGTATCCAGCCCGTGCTCGCTGTGATCTTTTGCGATCATGGCCTCCTTGATGGCGTACATGCAGCACACAGACGAGCAGTAGCCGTTGCCGCAGCGGTTGTTGTCCCGGGAGCCGATGCACTGGAGCCACGCGATTTTCTTCGGTTCCACATGGTCCGACGGCCGCACGAGATGACCCATGGTCGGTCCGGATGCGGACAGAATCCGCTCGAATTCGGCACTGGTCAGTACGTTGGGGCTGGAGTTGTAAGCGTATATATCATTGAGTGATGACGGATCGAAGGTCTCGTTGCCGGGGCAGAGGATTACCGAACCAACATCGAGATCCACTTCTTCCACCGTCTGTTCATGGTCGATGGCGTCGGCCAGGCAGGCCTTGACGCACTGGTAGCACTCGGAGCAGATGCCGCACTTGAGGCATCGATCCGCCTCGGTTTTGGCCTCTTCCTCGTTGTACCCGAAGGAGACCTCCAGGAAATTGCATTCCCGGGCATTGGGATCCAGGCAGCGGACCGGGGTACGGTCCTTGTTGGGCTCGTTTACGATGTCCGGTTTGTCATAGATCCATTCCTTTATCCGGCCTTCTGCAAGGTCCAGCCCGTTGATATAGCGGTGGATGCTTTCGGCCGCTTCCTTGCCGGAGGCCACCGCGTCTACCACCGATTTCGGTCCGTAGAAGGCATCCCCCCCTGCAAACACCCATTCCATGGGCGTCTGAAGCGTTAGCGAATCCGCATGAAGCCCGCCGCGACCGGTCATGGGCACGTTTTCCTTCTCCATATCCGATGTGTCTGCGGCCTGGCCGATGGCGATGATCACCGTATCGCCGAAAAACGCCTCGCAGGCGGCTTCGTCAAAGGACGGGGAAAAGCGCCCCTGCTCGTCAAATACCGCGGTGCAGGTCTTGAACTCAATGCCGGAAAACTTCTTTGAATCCTTGTCGATAAAAAAGGATTTGGGCCCAAAGGAGTTGACGATCTTGATCTCCCCTTCCAGGGCTTCCTCGATTTCATGCTCCCAGGCAGGCATTTCCTCCCGTTTTTCCAGGCAGACCATGGTGACGTTTTCGGCCCCTTTCCGCTTGGCCGTGAGCGCCACGTCAATGGCCACGTTTCCGCCGCCGATCACCAGCACATCCTTGCCGACGGGAACCTCCCTGCCAAGGGCGGCATCCCGCAGGAAATCCACTCCCTGGAGAACGCCTTCGGCATCTTCGTTCTCGATGCCCAGCTTTCGCCCCGCGTGAAGACCGATGCCCATGAACACGGCGGCATACCCTTCCGCCTTGAGGCTGTCAAAGGTGATGTCCTTTCCGAACGTCACTCCTGTTTTGATCTCGACTCCGAGGTCGCAGACGATGTCGATTTCCCGCTGGAGCATGTTCCGGGGCAGCCGGTATTCCGGTATGCCCAAGGCCATCATGCCCCCGGCAACGGGGAGCTTCTCGTAAATCGTAACCGTATATCCCTTGCGGGCGAGAAAATAGGCAGTGGAAAGCCCTGCGGGGCCCGAACCGATCACCGCGACCTTTTCTTCCCGCTTTTCTTCCGCCGTTTCCGGGAGAATTTTTGCATTTTCTTCGGTCTCCCAGTCCGCCAGAAAGCGGTGAAGTTCCCGGATGGCCAGGGGTTCGTCATAATCCCCCCTTGTACATTGGCTTTCACAAGGATGGTGGCACACCCGTCCGCATACCCCGGGGAAGGGATGGGTGTCCCGGAACAGCTCGATGGCTTCCCGGTATTTCCCCTGGTTGATCAGGGCGATATACCCCTGGATGCTCACGTGGGCCGGGCAGGTCGCCTTGCACGGGGCCGTGCCCCGTTTGTCGATCGCGTAGGCCCCGGGTATGGCCTGGGCGTATTTTTTGTAGGCGGCTTTCCGGGTGGCGATGCCCTTGTCCTGCTCGCTGGGGACTTCAATGGGGCAGACTTTTTCGCATTCCCCGCAGCTGGTGCATTTCGATATGTCGATATATCGGGGATCCTTCCGGATATGGGCCGTAAAGTTGCCAGGCTCGCCGTCAAGCTGCAAAAGTTCGGTGTTTGTCAGTAATTCAATATTCAGGTGCCGGCCGACCTCGACCAGTTTGGGTGAGATGACTCACATGGCACAGTCGTTGGTGGGGAATGTTTTGTCCAGTTGCGACATGATCCCGCCGATGGCGGATGTCTTTTCAACCAGATAAACGTAATATCCCGAGTTGGCCAGGTCAAGAGCGGACTGCATGCCCGCAATGCCTGCACCGACTACCATTACAGAGCCAACCGGCGGGTTGGCTGCTTTCTTGGGTGTGGATTGCATGTATATTTTTCCTTTCATGATTCGCCCCGGTAAAAACCGTATGATGCTGTAAAGGCTAAAAAAACAATATATTAAACAATATTGATGCCGGATCTGACTGCCATTGACATTTTCTGGCTTTTTGACATTGCATGTTTTAACACTCCGGAATTGGAGGAAAACCCCTGCAGTTCTGAAAAAAATACAGATCTTCTATTTTAAGAAACAAATTCGATACTATAAATAAAAAAGGGTGTCAATGAGAATTGATGGTTTTGCAGAAGGCGTTGCAGCCGTGAGGGGCAATTTACTGCGCAGGTTCATAATGGGTCTTGAATCCAGCGGTCATCGCTTCTTCAATTTCACCGGTCCGGGATTTTTTCACAATGAGCGTCTCGATGCCGAGCCTTTCGGCCAGTTTGATGCCCTCATCCATTCCCGTGACCGTGATGGCCGTGGCGGTACCATCGAGAAGCGCGTTGGAGGCCTTTTTCGAAGAGCACAGGGTGGTTACGCCCAAAATTTTTTCGGAAACCGGTCTGCCGGTCTGCGGGTCGAAAATATGATAAAATTCCCGCCCGGAGATGAAAAGCGGCTGGCGGTAATTGCCGCTGGTGGACACGCAGATGTCCAGGTCCGAAGAAACAACTCCCCACAATGCATTCATGTCAAGCGGGTGCTGCAGGCCGATGCGCCAGGGGGTGTCATCGTTTTTACCAAAGGTGCGGATTTCTCCGGACAGGGCCACAAGAGCCGCTGGTATTTCATGCTCCCTGAGCAGCGCTGTTACTTTGTCCACGGCGAATCCTTTTGCAATTCCACCAAAATCAAACCGGACGCCCTTGTCTTTCCGCCGAATCTCGCTGCGTTCTTTGATTATTTCAACCTTGTCGAATCCCGCATGCGCCATCGCCTTTGTTATTTCCCGGTTGGACGGGATTTGCTGGGATTGAACGGCATCTTCCCACATTTGCTTCACCGGCAGCATGGTCGGATCGAATGCGCCGTTGCTTGCAAGCCACAATGTTCTGGAAAGCATCAGTACTTCAAGCATTTCTTTTGAAACAGGTATGGTCCTGCGGGTGCCCGCACGGTTCAGGCGTGCGGTTTCCGAATCCGGGTCAAAGGGGTTGAATATGTTGCCGATTCTTTCGAATTCATTCCAGATTTGTTTTGAAAGCACTTCAGGGTCAATCCGCTCTTCCTTTTCGGGCAGCTGGAAAACGACCCGTGCGGGGATGTCGAAATAAATATAATTGGTGGTCTCCCACCACCCTGGGCGGACTTGTTTGAAGTGAAAGGAAGGCTTTTCTGAAACGGGCTCCGGCAGAGGGTCGCGGGTTGCAAGATAGGACTGCAGTGTGAAAATGCCCGCGGCAACCAGCAGTATGAATATTATGGAGATGACCAGGCATGAAGCGGCGCCTCTTTTTTGGCCAAAGGGTTGTCTCCGGATTGTTTCCATTTTCATGATTCTGTCTGGTTTTATATGAAAGCGCTGTGAATGGGTGTGAAAGCTTCCTTCCTTTTGGGAGGCATTATCCGCAGATTCGGCCTGCTTGTCAATTGATCATTATTTATGGCTCTCTCAGTTCTTTCGGGAGCGGTAACGGACTTTCATGCGGCGAAAACTCTTGCAGGGTAGCGGAAAGGAGCGGCCCCGATACAATGATCGGGGCCGCCCTTGTGATGATGCTTCAGGAAATGGTTGAACAAACAAGTGTTTTAAAGGCCGGCCTTTTCCCGGATTTCGTCGGCCTTGCTGGTTTTTTCCCATGGGAATCCCGGCTCGTTTCTACCGAAATGGCCATAGGCCGCCGTGTTCTTGTAAATCGGACGCCTGAGATTCAGATATTCGATGAGACCGGCCGGTCGCAGATCAAAGACGTCGCGCACGATTTTGACGGCCTTGTCCTCATCGATTTTTCCGGTACCCTGGAAATTGACGTTCACAGATACCGGCTGGGCGATGCCGATGGCATAGGCCACCTGGACCTCGCATTTGTCTGCAAGCCCTGCAGCCACAAGGTTCTTTGCGATATGGCGCCCCATGTAGGACGCGCTTCGGTCAACCTTGGAGGGGTCTTTTCCGGAAAAACACCCGCCGCCGTGTCGTCCCATGCCGCCGTATGTGTCGACGATGATTTTCCGGCCGGTAAGACCGCAGTCGCCCATGGGGCCGCCCACCACGAATTTTCCGGTGGGATTGATGAAGTATTTGGTGGTATCCGAGAGCATCTCCTGCGGCAGCACTTTCTTGATGATTTCTTCGATAATGGCTTCCTTCAGGTCATCGTATGAAATGTCCGGGGTGTGCTGCGTCGAGACCACAACGGTGTCTATCCGCTTGGGGGCGCCATTTTCGTACTCGACCGTCACCTGTGATTTGCCGTCCGGCCGCAGAAAATCAACATCATTGTTCTTGCGCGCCTCGGCAAGTCTTTTCGTCAGCTTGTGCGCATAGAGGATCGGCATGGGCATTAACTCGGGGGTTTCATTGCATGCATATCCGAACATGAGCCCCTGGTCGCCCGCACCCTGCTCCTTGTCTATCCCTGTCCCCTCGTCAACGCCCTGGGCGATATCGGGGGACTGCTTGTCCAGGCTGGTAAGCACCGAGCAGGTTGCGTAATCAAAGCCCATATCCGAGGACGTGTACCCGATTTCCTTTATTGCCTGCCGTGCCACTTCCGTATAATCGACCGTGGCCGTCGTGGTGATTTCCCCTGCAATAAAAGTGAGGCCCGTGTTCACGAGGGTTTCACAGGCAACGCGGCACCGGTTGTCCTTGGCCATGATTGCATCGAGTATGGAATCTGATATTTTATCCGCCACCTTGTCCGGATGACCTTCGGTCACGGATTCGGATGTGAAAAGAAAGTTTTTTAGTGATGACATGAGTGACTCCTTTGTTGATGTTTTTGTTTTTGGACCGGTTACAATCCGTTGCGAAAGCCGTATCCGGCGACGCCGGGAAAGCCGCTGCTACCGTGGTTCAGAACCCGGCGGAAACAGCATGAGATTGTCGATGAGCCGGGTCGAGCCCACTTTTACAGCCAGGGCCATTACGACCGGCTGGTCAATAACGGCAGCATCCTCCAACGTGTCGGGATGACAGATGGCAATGTAGTCAATAGCGGTATCCGCCTCGGCATGTATGGCGGCTTCGCAGCTTTCGATAATTTTTTGCGGGTCTTTCTCCCCTGCCGCCGCTATTTGTTTTGCATCGGTAAGGCAGCGATACAATACAAGGGCGGATTTTCTATGTGTTTCCGACAGAAACGCATTGCGGGAACTCATGGCCAGACCGTCCGGCTCCCTCATGGTGGCAGCGCCGATAATTTCAACGTCGAAATTCAGATCTTTTCCCATTTTCCGGATGACTGCCAGCTGCTGAAAGTCTTTTTCCCCGAAAATGGCGAAATGGGGTTTCACAATATTGAAAAGCTTGGCAACGATCGTTGTGACCCCCCTGAAATGGCCGGGGCGGGAAAGGCCGCAGAGGTGCTCCGGCAATGCCGTCTGGCTCACGTAGGTTTCGAATCCTGCCGGATACAGGTCCTTTTCGTCGGGGGTGAAAAGAATGTCCACCCCTGATTCTTCGGCAAGAGCCGTATCCCGTTTCAGATCCCTGGGGTACTTGGACAGGTCTTCATTCGGGCCGAACTGGGTCGGATTTACGAATATGCTTGCGACAAGGTGGTCGGCAAGCTTATGGCCATGCAACATCAGGGACAAGTGCCCCTTGTGCAGGTATCCCATGGTCGGCACAAACGCGATGGTTTTTCCTGATTTGCGGATTTGTTCCGCCCGGTGCTGCATATCGTCGATGGAGGATATGGTTTTGATTTTATTCTCCTGTTGTCGCTTTTCTTCAAAAACGGATATCTGCCGTTACCGGTCCAGCCGGTTCATGACCTGGCCGGTGACCACTTTTGGATAGTAGAAGGTTGTTTTGCGGGGCATGGTGTAGCCTGCCTCGGCAATCTGACGGACCTGGTCGTTGCTGGGCGGATTGAGTATGAATGCGACATCGTTTTCATCTTTTTGTACGGATGTTACCGCATCGTCAATCCTGCTTGTATAATGGATATGCGACTCGTCATCCAGGTTTTTCTTGTCAAGGCCCATCAGCTTCATCAGGACAAGGCGTGTCAGAATGGTAACATCCAGACCCATGAGGGGAGCCGGGATCTCACCCTTGAAAAGCGATTCCATGACGCCGGTTTTCAGTCTCATCAAATAATAAGCGGGTTCATTTTTCATGACAAGCCCGATAACATGGTTTTTGCTGTTTTCCCGCATTTTACCTTC
>JAABUA010000083.1 GCA_011389515.1 Desulfobacteraceae bacterium | reverse complement strand
GTCGGAGGCGGTGAAGTAAGCCAGGTAGGCCCAAGGATCGGCGGCCGGGTCGGATTGGTTTAAATGCGCCCGCAAAATCGGGGCCAGTTGTTCCCAGGCCCAGAGAAACTGCTGTCTGACAAAATCCGGGCCGTGGGTTTCGCGGGAGAGGGCATCAACAAATCGGTAACGTGTCTCCAGCAGGACATCGAGGAGGATTTGCCGCTCCTGCGAGGTCAGGGGATCGCCAGCCACTGCCAGCATGGTGGTGACGAGAAAAGCGTCCCAGGTCTCCCAGGTTTGGGTAAAAGAGGCCAACTCTTCAGGGGAAAGTGCTTCAGGAGGCGTTTCCCGGGGCGCTTCGGCGGGCATTGCCATCTCGCCGGAAAGCCTTATTGTCAGGCCTTGCGGGTCGATGGAAATGTCGTCTGGCTTCAGATTGTCCAGAAACTGCCGGATCCGGGATTGGGTGGCCTCAGGGGCCATGGATAGCAGAAAGGGCTTGAGTTCTTTAACCGGGGGGGCGAGGTCCAGGGAGAGCTCATTGAGTTGGTCGAATACCCGGCCTTCAAAAAATTGCCACAATTTGTCCATAACCATGGCCGGCTGCTTTTCCAGAGTCAACAATTGAGAGTCCTGCCAGTCTAATCTCAGCCGCCAGTTTGTTCGGTCAAGCCGGGGATTGCCGTAAACCCGGGCATATCCCTCCCATTGCACCGGGAACAGGCACCTGTCGCCAACCGATTTTCCGCCCGTCATATTGACCGCCATTTCCAGTCGAATCCGACTGTTGTCCAGGGCCAGGCGGGGGTCGGCCAGCCGGATCTGCCGGCAGTTATCCGCCGGGTCTCTTAGAACCAGGGAAGGGCCCGGTTCCGTGAACAAATCCGCCAGCATCAGGGATTGCAGCAATGGATAGTCGATTCGAATCGGGAGGGTGACCGGTTCGGCACATGCCCGGTGGGGCATGAAAAACAGGCAGGGCAGGATCAGTGCCAGCCAGGCAATGCGGAGAAGGTGTTTTTTCATCACAAAAGGGCCATAATCCGGTAAAGGTTAAAATTGACCGTCTCGTAAAAAGTCAGTTTGAGCTGGCAAAGAAAAACGTTCAAGATCAAGGCGTCGCAAATACCGAGGGATGCAGCGCAACGCAGATATTTGACTTTTCTCCATTAATAGCCCAGCGACAGCCTCTCGCATGAAAGAACTATCCTCGACTATCAGGATTTTGATAACGCTTTTCGTCCCCTTTTGTAGGACTCCGGCCAGTCGACATCCGCACCCAGCGCATCGATTGCATCCAATGCAAAATACGGGTTGCGAAGCAGCTCCCTTCCTATGTAGACGAGGTCGGACCGGCCGTTTTGAACGATCTCCTCCACCATTTCGGGCGACGTAACCAGGCCGCCGCCGATGACCGGCAGCCCGGTTTCCTTTCTGATCGTTTCCGCAAAGGGAATCTGAAATCCGGGATAGGCATTGATCACCGCTTCTTTCACCACCCCGCCGGAGCTGACATTGACCATATCGACGCCCTTTTCTTTTACCCGGTTGATTATAGCTGCCAGATCGCCGGGGTGATTTCCCTCCGCCATGTGGTCTTCGGCCGATACACGCAGGATAACCGGCAACGCATCCGGCCATTCGCTTCGCACGGCTTCAACGACTTCTATGAGAAACCGGGCACGGTTTTCCAGGTTCCCGCCGTATTCATCGCTCCGCTTGTTGGTCAGGGGTGAGAGAAACTGGTTGATGAGATAGCCATGGGCCCCGTGGATTTCCACCACGTCGAATCCGGCAAGCCGGGCCCGCCTGGCCGCGTCCCGAAACGCTCCGGCAACGGCCCGAATATCCTCACGAGACATTTCTTCCGGCACCGGCATGTTTTCGCTGAAGGAAAGGGCCGTTGGTGCGATAATCGACTCTCCTTCCGCTTCACATTTTCTGCCGGCATGGGCAAGCTGTACGCCGATTGCCGTATTGTATTTCCGGATTTCGTCCGTCAGCTCCCTGAGTTTGTCGACATGGGCGTCCTCCCACAACCCCAGGTCCCGGCTTGAAATTCGCCCTCTTCTTTCGACCGCCGTGGCCTCCACCAGAATCAGCCCGACACCGCCCACGGCCCTTGTCGCATAATGAACAAAATGGAAGAGGTTGAGGCGGCCATCATCGTCCGCCTGGTACATGCACATGGGCGCCATCACGATGCGGTTTTTCACAGTCATCTTCCGTATTGTGAAAGGCTCGAAGGTTTCAGCCATGGTTCACCTCTCGCTGATTGTGGGGGGTTGCGCCGGGATTTCGCAGGGTTTTCCGGCGACCGGCTTGCATAAGGCCGGATGGTATGTGAATAGAAACATAATAAAAATCATTGTATTGTCAAAAAAATTTGCGCGGTCTGCTGTTGCGTGCCGAAGTGCCTTTTGCAGAGGAATCTGCGCCCAAACCGTTTGCCGGCCGAACTGCCAGGCCCCCCTGAGACTTCCACAGATGTAAAAAGCTGGCATTGCTATCGGAAAAAGATCTCGATATAATGATGCCATCCAATCACTCCACCGGATGAAATCCGGCAAAGGGTCAGGCATACGATGATGGCGGACAAATACAAAAACTTTGCAGAACTGGAACAAAATGAAAGGGAGGATGAAGACTATACGATCTTTTGCCGAGAGGCGGATTCTGACATTGTCATTATGGCCCCGCACGGGGGAGGCATTGAACCCGGCACCGCCGATATCGCAGATGCTCTGGCCGGATACGATTATGCGTTTTATGCTTTCAAGGGTTTGAAACATAGCGGAAACAGGTTGCTGCACATCACCAGCAATGCCTTTGACGAGCCCAGGGGACTGGAAGCTTCGCAGAAAGCCAGTATTACCGCGGCCATTCACGGTTCCGGAGATACTGCGAAGACCATTCAGATTGGCGGGAAAAACCAGGCGCTCATGCAACAATTTCTGCAAGCCCTGCGATCTGCCGGATTTGATGCCGAGATCACCGAACAGCCCGGGCTCATGGGATTGAGCCCCGAAAACATCTGCAACCGCTGCAAAAGCAAAGAAGGGGTGCAGCTGGAAGTTTCAAGGGGTCTGCGGGAAATACTCTTCGACAATCTGGATGATCGCTCGCTGAGGAGAAAAACCATACGATTTTATCAATTCGTCAACGCGCTGCAACGCGCCCTGGCGAAGTGACTTTCGGCCCGAAACGGCAGGATGAAAAAGGGAAAATGACCCATGCAGATGTTTGTATACCAGAAACCTGCATGACCTGAAGCCGTTAACCACAACATGACGGCTTTCCCCATATAAGGCCACCCCTGATTTTCAAAATACCGTACGGCATCAAGTCCACAATACCCATCGAACCAATCATGTATTTCCTGATATGTTAATGCGCAGCGGCACAACACCACCAGGCAGAAGCGCGATTCCGACGGCTCCCATTGATTAACCGATTCTTCGAACAATTGATAAAACGAAAAGCCTGTCACCATCTAATTACACACACAAATATATGATATTAATATAAAAATTAACGCAAAGCAGATTATCCGATATTTGCGTTATCAGTATATTATGATTAGGATATTAACAGTCTAAAAACCCTTTACCCTTGAAAAAAGCGTAATAAAACAATCATTAGGATTTGAAACAAGAAAAATCCGGAAAAATATAAAAAAAGCTTTATTTGATGCGGAGGTTAATAATGCTGCTGGACAACCGAAAACCCCAAATTAAAGACAAGCATGCAAAAAATAACGGCAGATCCGAGCAGATTGTCAAAGAAATGCTCCAAATCGCCGGGATCACCATTGGAGGAAATAAGCCATGGGACATCGAGGTTCATAACGAGAAACTATATGACCGATTGATACTTGACGGGGAACTTGGCGCAGGGGAATCTTACATGGACGGCTGGTGGGACTGCCCGGCCCTTGACCAGTTTTTTGACCGGGCATTTCGGGGAAAACTTCAAGACCATCTTAAGGACAACTGGAAAAACAGACTCCATGTAATGAAAGCACGGCTGCTGAACCTTCAAGCCAACAACAGGGCATACAAGGTGGGAGAGCAGCATTACGACGTCGGAAATGATCTGTACCAGGACATGCTCGACAGTAGATTGGCATATACCTGCGGTTATTGGGAAAACGGGGCAACAAGCCTTGATGAGGCCCAGGAAGCGAAGCTGGACCTGGTATGCCGGAAAATAGAACTCAAGCCGGGTATGAAGGTCCTTGAACTGGGATGCGGCTGGGGCTCCTTTGCAAAATATGCCGCTGAAAAATATGGGGCCGAGGTCACCGGCGTGACCGTCTCCAAGGAGCAGGTCAAAAAGGCAAACATGATATGTGAAGGACTGCCGGTAGATATACGCTTAGAAGATTATCGGAATGTAACGGGCAGGTACGATCGCGTAATATCCATCGGCATAATGGAGCACGTGGGATACAAGAACTATCGCACTTACATGGAAACCGTCGACCGGTGCCTCAAAGATGATGGCATCGCCTTCATACACACCATCGGCGGGAACGTCAGCAAACGCATCAGCAACCCCTGGACAGCGAATTATATCTTTCCGCATGGAATGCTCCCTTCCATTGCCCAGTTGGGCGAGGCCATGGAAGGAATTTTTGTAATGGAAGACTGGCACAACTTCGGAGCGGACTATGACAGGACCCTTATGACATGGCATGACAATTTCGAAAAATCCTGGCCCAGGCATAAGGAAAAATACGGAGAACGCTTTTACCGGATGTGGAAGTTCTACCTGCTTAGTTCGGCAGGGGCTTTTCGCGCCCGGTCAAACCAGTTGTGGCAGATCGTCCTTACCAAACCGGGCAGAACAAAGCCCGCCTGTCGAATATCCTGAACCCATGATAACGGCAACGGTCATAATCATTGGCGGAGGTCCCGCAGGTGCATCCTGCGCGGGTGAACTTAGAAAAAACAGTATTGACACCCTGATTCTTGACAAGGCGTTATTTCCCCGCCAAAAGCTCTGCGCAGGATGGATTACCCCCACGGTATTGACAGAACTGGAGATAACGCCCGGGGACTATCCCCACCGTCTTCTTACCTACCAACGACTTTTGTTTTACTTCCGCGGCATTCGGGTTCCGGCGCGCACCCGCCAGTATTCCATACGCCGCTTAGAATTTGACGAATATCTCCTGAAACGCGCCGGTGTACCCGTTTATCAACACCATGTCAGCCACATAAACAAATCCGGCAAAGGGTTCATAATAGACAATAAATACAAATGCACCTATCTGGTAGGTGCCGGCGGCACGCATTGCCCGGTTTATAAAACCCTTTTTACGGATATACATCCGAGGGATCCAAAACGACTGATCGCCACGGCTGAGGAAGAATTTCCGTTCAACTGGGCAGACCCCGAGTGCCGGTTATGGTTTTTTGATCGCGGTCTGCCTGGGTATGCCTGGTATGTACCGAAGCAAAACGGTTATCTCAACATCGGCATCGGCGGCAAGCAGGCGGCATTGAAAAAACGGGGGGAAACAATCAACACCCATTGGCGGCATTTTATAACAATGCTTTCCAAAACGGGGCCGGCAATGAAACATCAATTTTCGCCACGGGGACACGTATATTATTTGAGGGGAAAAAGCGATCGTGTGCAACGGGGAAACGCCTTTATCACAGGAGATGCAGCGGGGCTCGCTACCCGTGACATGGGCGAAGGAATCGGCCCGGCGATAAAAAGCGGGAAACTGGCCGCCCGCGCAATAATCACCGGCATGCCCTATTCCATAAGCTCCGTGAACCATTGGAGCATTCCGGGAATGCTTCTCCCCGATGCCCTTTCAGGGTGTCGTCAAGGTTAGGACCTTATGGTATTGCTTGACGATATTTTCAGGTAGATAAAACATCTGTCTATTTTCCCCGGAGAGAAACAACGGAATCCCGTCATCATAATGAGGGCTTGCAGGGTTTCCGGATTGGCCGCCGCTGTGGACCAGAAACAAAGGTTCCTCCAGGCCGAAACCCACAACCATGCGCATGGATAGAATCAGCCAGATATCAAAACTGTCCCCCCTCCTATGAGGAGCTGAACCGCATGACTGGTCCAGCCGCCGAAGATCTGATCTTTGATGTCTGGGGTGCGAAGCTCCTGATTCATCGACGCAGCGCGGCATGCGGGGAATGGGATTACCGGCTGCTGGTCATGGGGCCAAATGACCGACCGTTATGTAGTTAAGATGCCCAAAAAGCATGTTTGCAAAGCAAGAAAAATTCATTACCATTAAAAAAATTTATAAAGGTGTTTTCCCCTCCTGACCAAATAGAAGGATATGAATCATGCGCTACAATGATTTGAAGCCGCGAATAAGCGGCGTTACGGTTATAAATGCACAGGGTGAAGCAGTCAGCCTTGAATCCATATGGGAGAGCAGGGTCGTATTGCTTACCTTTCTCCGCCATTTCGGCTGACTTTTTGCGCAGCAGCAGGTTGCTGCCCTTATGAGAATCAAAAAACAGCTGGATGAAAAAGACATTTCACTTGTTGCCATGGGCAGCGGAACACCTGACCAGGCAAATGTTTTTGTCAAAAAATATGGTTTTACCGGTGAAATGTTCGTCAGCCCGGACCTTTCCGCTTACAGGGCGTTCAAACTTGTTCGCGGTCTGTGGCGGTCAGTCGGGCCGGCGTCTGTTTACCTCGGCATCAAAGCCTTAACAAAAGGTTTCCGCCAGGGATCTACTGCCGGTGACCCTTGGCAGCAGGGCGGTGTTTTTTTGATAGGCCCCGGCGCAAGGCTGCTTTTCGAACACAGGGACCGGTTTGCCGGCGACCATGCCGATTTAAACGGGGTTCTGGCAGCCGCCGAACAATAAGCGCCGCAGCTGAAAAAGACTGTTCCCTTGGAGTCCAAAGAAAAATGAAGCACATCAATGTCGGTTTTTCCATTCACCGCCCGGAAATGGTTGCAAAGACCGCCGAACTCATGGAAAGACATGAAGCGATTTTTCTGGAGGAACCGCCCGAGACGGACTTTGAAAAAATGCTCACCGGGGCCATCAGCGTGGCTGATTATCTGATGCCGCTGGACCTGGAATACCCCGCGTTCAGCCGGCAGATGTGCGACCTGGAAAAACAGCTTCATGCCGCGGGCAAGCAATTAATTCAGGTGGAACCGTTTTACGAGGCCCTGCTTTCCATCCACGATTTTTTTGCCCGGGGCAATACGCCGGATGATCTGAAACCCAATAGCCTGCCATATTATGTCTTTATATCAGAACGGCAGGCCACCGGCGCACTCTTAAATTTTTATAATACAGCGGCAACCGGTTCCTTTGACGCAGTCGTTGATGCCGTCAGGCAATTTGCCAGAGCAGACGCCGCGCGCTTCCGACTACGGGATTCCCTGCGCGCCCAGGAGATTGCCCGGCAGGCCGATCCATACGCTTCCATCTATGTGGAAGCTGGCAGTATCCATTTTTTTCTATGGCGGGAACTCCGTAAACTTTTATCCCCTTCACACCGGGTGAAGCCGGTTTTCCTCGACCGCCTGGTATCAAAAGACGCCGGACCGCGTCAGCATCTTTACAGCCCGGGCGACCAATTAACACTGTTTTATATTTTTCACTCCCGAAAGGCAGACATTGAGCAGGAAACACTCCTGGCCGCACGGTCGATCATCTATTCCAAAATTATTCATAAAGAAGAAAACACAGAAAACGGCAAAGCGTTTTTTCACATGACGGATGAAAAAGCCTGTATCCGGATGGTCAAAAAACTGTCCATCAACGATTGCCGGAGATTGTATGGATTTATAAGGCAGGTCCAGACGATTGAAGCGCGCAGGATTGTTGAAACTTTTTGGAAATGACCGCTTTTCAGGAAGAAAAATAACGAGGTTCGATTAAAGACAGCAACAATTTATGGGAGGTGTTTATTATGACGCAGCCAGCAACCCGAATCCTGGGACGCACGGGAAGAGAGATAACCACGCTGGGACTCGGAGGCCAGGCGTCCATCCAGTGGCCCGGCCCCGGATCCGATCCGGTCGCCATCATTGAAAAGGCTCACACGCTGGGTATCAACTATATGGACACCTCGAACATCTACGGGCCCAGCCAGAAGAATTTCGGTGAGGCGTTCCGGCGACTGGGCATATCGCCTGCGGCTGCCAACTATGACCCGGAAGCCCGGAAGCGGCTTTTCGTGGCCACCAAGACGCATATCCGCACCGCACGGCGGCCGGAAGACGCACGCTTCCCAACGGATTTCAGCGAAGGGATGCTCGATGAGTGGAACGTCTCCACGGCCGTGGACGATATGCACCGATCCCTGTCCCTGCTCTTCGGCGACGGCCGGGGCGCATACCCGGAAGAGGCGTATCTCGACGCCGTGCAGATTCACAACATCAATACCAAATCGGAAATCGACATGATATTCGAGGGATTGGACAACCCCTCGCCGGAAAGACCCTGGATGGGAGCCCTTCCGGCCCTGCTCGATTTCCGGGAAGGCACCGACCGGACCGGCCTGAACCTGAAACGGGAAAAACGGATCCGCCACATCGGCATCACCGGGCACTGGAACACGGCCGCCCTGATATACGCCATCCGGAAAGACGTTTTCCGCATCATCGACACCCTGCTGGTTACCATCAACCCGGCGGACCCCCTGTACATGTCCCACCGACACAACGCCATCGCCACGGCTGCGGCGGCCGGCATGGGCGTGATCGGCATGAAAGTATTCGCGGACGCGGCCTATTACCACAAGGGCGCCTATTTTTCCGGAAGACCGGAGGATGTCTACCATGAAATCGGCTCCGACGAACTGCCGAGCCGCGGGCTGATCCAATACGCACTTTCGGTGGAGGGCATATCCGGGATTATCACCGGGATCGGCCACGTGGACGGCGATCCGGCCCGCTGC
>JAABUA010000082.1 GCA_011389515.1 Desulfobacteraceae bacterium | reverse complement strand
TACGACCCGAAGGCCTTCATCACTCACGCGGCGTTGCTGCGTCAGGGTTTCCCCCATTGCGCAAAATTCCTCACTGCTGCCTCCCGTAGGAGTCTGGCCCGTGTGTCAGTGCCAGTGTGGCTGATCATCCTCTCAGACCAGCTAACCATCGTCGCCTTGGTGAGCCTTTACCCCACCAACAAGCTAATGGTACGCGGACTCATCTCCAAGCAATAGCTTGCATGCAGAGGCCATCTTTGATCAATCAGCCCGAAGACCAATTAATATTATCCGGTATTAGCACCCCTTTCGAAGTGTTATCCCAAACCCAAAGGTAGATTATCCACGCGTTACTCACCCGTGCGCCACTTTACTCGCACCAAGCAAGCTCGGTGCTTTCTCGTGCGACTTGCATGTGTTAAGCACGCCGCCAGCGTTCATTCTGAGCCAGGATCAAACTCTCCACTTAATCTGCTATCTACACATTTAAATGAATTTTCTTACTTTCCCGACCCGCTTTCTTGCCACTATTTAGTTTTCAAAGATCAAGGACTGAACGATTTCCAAAGGAGAGGACAAAATTTCAAATTACATGATTAATAATAAGCAGCAAACATTTTCAGTCAAGAACATTTGTAACTTGTAAAAGAAAAAACGGTTCAGCCCGGACTTTTCATTACTGTGTTGCAGCGTCACCAGCTGATCCGCTTTAACTTCATCCCTCATCAGGAATTTGTATATTTACCCTAAGGCATATTCATTGTCAACAGGAAAAATCATTTTTTGATTTTTATTTTACAAAACTTTTTTTTCCCTGCGCGCAAAACGATTTCATTGTCTTCCAGGTCGGAAGCGGTAACAATATAATTATCCGATTCAACACGATTTCCATTAACATACGCACCACCCTGGGATATAAGCCTACGCGCCGCACTTCCGGACTCGGCAAGTCCGGCACTGTGATACAGCTTGAAAACAGGAATTCCGGCTTCAAGTTCCGTGATATCAACGTATGCGGATGGTACCGAGGCGTCATCGGTTTTTTGAGCTTGCCGTGGTATTGTTGAAGAGGGAAGGATCTCGTTGGGCAGTCGCTTTAGACCAAACATGCCGACGGAAGCCTCGTATGCTTTTACCGCTTCTGCTTCACCGTGAACAAGCTTGGTCGCTTCAAAAGCGAGAATTGCCTTTGCACTGTTTATATCCGCACCATCAAGGGTCTTTGTTTGATTGATCTCATCGATGGGGAGAAAAGTGAACAGGGAAAGAAAGCGGGGGATATCACCATCATCAGTATTAATCCAGAATTGATAATACTCATACGGCGATGTCCTTTCTGCATCCAGCCATACCGCACCTTTGGCGGTCTTGCCCATTTTCGCTCCGGAGGATGTGGTCACGAGCGGAAAAGTGATTCCATAGGTTTCCGCCTGGCGCATCCGGCGAACCAGATCTATTCCGGCAACAATGTTCCCCCACTGATCACTTCCACCCATCTGAATACGGCAGTCCATTTTGTCATAGAGTTTCAAAAAATCATAGGCCTGAAGAAGCATATAATTGAATTCCACGAAGTTGAGACCATCTTCTGACTCCAGGCGAACCCGGTAGCTTTCGGTCTTAACCATACGGTTTACCGAAAAATGACGGCCGATATCCCGCAAAAACTCGATGTATTTCAGACCGACTAGCCAGTCTGCATTGTTCAACAACACGGCGCCGTCTACGTCGCCAAAATCGATGAACCTCGAGAGCTGCTCTTTGATCCCCAGGGCATTTTGCTCGACCTGGTCAAGGTCCAGAAGCTTTCTCATTTCGGTTTTGCCGCTGGGGTCTCCCACAAGACCGGTCCCTCCACCTACAAGGGCAATGGGGCGGTGTCCGTTTTTCTGCATGTGCGCCAAGGACATTATCGGTACAAGGTGCCCCACGTGCAGGCTCGATGCCGTGGGGTCAAATCCAATGTAACAGGTTACGGGCTTGTCTTCCGTAACATGCCGCCGCAGCTGCTCGTCATGGGTGGTTGCCTCAATAAAACCCCGCTCGTATAGCACATCAATTATATTCATAATATTCTTTCCAGCTGTAATGGTTCTTCATGCTCCCCTGCAAAGAGCCCCTTGAGTAAAAAGAGGCCGTCATTTGTTGGCATATTCGACAGCGCGTGTCTCCCGTATGACCGTCACCCGGATCTGGCCCGGAAATGTGAGCGTTTCCTCAATTTTCTTTACGATGTCCTTACTCATCAATATGGAATCGTCATCCGTAATTTTTCCGCCGTCGACAATCACACGGAGTTCACGACCGGCCTGAATGGCATACGCATTGGCTACACCTTTGAAATCCCTTGCAATCCCTTCAAGATCCTCCAATCGCTTGATATAATTTTCAAGGAGTTCTTTTCTTGCGCCGGGACGTGCACCGGACAGGCTGTCCGCTGCCTGCACGAGAATGTCATAAACCGTCTCAGGTGGGATATCCTCATGGTGTGCAGCGATCGAATGAACAACCTTGGGCGATTCTCCATATTTCTTTGCCATTCTTGCCCCTATTTCGGCATGTGATCCGTCTACTTCATGATCGATCGCCTTGCCGATATCATGGAGCAACCCCATTCTTTTGGCAAGCTTGATATTTAAACCGAGTTCGGCCGCCATGGCGCCGCAGAGAAAACCGACCTCGATGGAATGCTGGAGCACATTCTGGGCATAACTGGTTCGAAACTTTAATCGGCCCAGATATTTTACAAGCTCATTGCTGATACCGTGAACCCCCAGATCAAAAGCAGCCTGATTCCCGGCTTCTTTGATTGTCTGCTCTACTTCCAGGTCAACTTTTTTAACAACATCTTCTATCCGGGCCGGATGAATGCGCCCGTCCTCGATCAACCGTAACAGGGAAAGCCTCGCCACTTCCCTTCGAACCGGGTTGAAGCCCGATAAAATAACAGCTTCCGGCGTATCGTCAATGATAAGGTCTATGCCTGTTGCCGCTTCAAGAGCCCGGATATTGCGTCCTTCCCTTCCGATTATCCTTCCCTTCATTTCATCGTCAGGGAGCTGTACCACGGATACGGTCCGCTCAGCAACAAAGTCCCCGGCATATCTCTGAATGGCCGTCGCGATGATTTTTTTGGCTTCTTTATCTGCTTCTTCTTTTGCTTCTGCAATAATCCGCTTAATGTTTTTGGCGCTGTCATGCCTGGCTTCATTTTCCATGGATTGCATAAGCAATTCCTTGGCTGCATCGGAGGTCATTCCTGAAATAATTTCAAGCTGGTTCTTTTGTTCGTCAATGAGCTCCTGATATCTTTTCTCGCTCGCGGCGATCTCCGCAGCCCGGTTTTGCAGCTCACGTTCCAGCCGCGCGTTTTCCTTGACTTGCGCCTCCACCTGCTCCCGTTTTTTATCAATATTTTCTTCTTTTGCAATCAGGCGTTTTTCAAGCGCTTTTAATTCATTTTTGGTCGTTGCCGTTTCTGCATCAAAATCGCTTTTCATTTTGAAAAGCCGGTCTTTGGCTTCCAGCTGTGCTTCCTTGATAAGGGAATCCGCTTTTTGCTCGGCTGTTTCTCTTATCATTTTGGCTTTTTCTTCAACATCGTGAAGCTTTTGCCTGGCGAACTTTTCCCTCAAAAACTGGGAGCCTGCAAAGCCCAGAACAGCCCCCAGAATAAGCATTAATATATATGTTCCATTCATTTTCGTACACTCCTTGACAGGCATGCGATTCCGTCGCCTGTCACTGTTATGGCATTTCAATCATAAAGCCGGTCTTGCATTCATTCGGCACAAAAAATCATTTAGAAAAAAGAGAGGTCACAACGGAGGAAAAATGGTTGGGAAACGAAAAATGCGATGCTGGAAAATTGGGGAATTTACATTTGAATGAGCAGGAAGCAGGTCAATCATATAAATCATATGATTGTTGAATTTCAAAAGCAAAACCCCGCCACGCCGTGTTGAATGAGCCTTTAACCGGCTCTTTCAGGTGGGTGCCTTGTGGCTTCTTCAGGCTTTTCCGTACTATCGGAACGTGCACACCAAAACCAGTGAAGGCTCCCGTTTATGTAGGTGTTGGATCAAAGGGCACTGTTCAATCACGCACATGGCAGGGCAATTGCTTTAATTTTTAAAACCGTATTCATGTCCAGGTATTGACTCAAAATTCATGTAACCGATCGAATCAAACGGTCAAGCTTTTCAGCACGCGTTGAAACCGTATGCAAAAAACGGGAGTTCTGACTCTTTAACTCACAATTCTGCTTGGCAATATTCAGCGCCGCCGTAACCACAATCGCAAGCTTGTTTGTTTTCCGCGCATACGCAGGAAACCTAGCCTCAACCTGTTTGATCTCCTCTGTTAAATATAGGGCTATATCCTGGGGATCAACCGTACTGTTTTCATCCGCCTTGAATTTGAACTTTTCATCCAGCAATTCTATGGTAATAATTGTTTCCAATGCGAAATCGCCATTTCCGTTCGGATATGCAGTTTTTATTCGGTTGTTATGTCCCCGGGTGCCTCACTCAATTTCTCCATCAGATTGTCTATCTTTGAGCGTATCAACACCTTCTGCTTTGAGTACCTGCTCTCTTCTTCAGCCTTTTCGTTAAGGATGACCTCGAGCTCTCCGATTCTATCCTTGAGCGTCTGGTTATCCACTTCGAGAGTATTACGCTGTTCAATTAAATGCTCAATTTTCTTTTCCAGTAAGTCAAACTGGCGCATCACTTCGTCTATATCCACTGTTTCACCTCTATTTTCGTATATAAGATTCCATACGTCTAAAGTCAAGGCTTTTCATCCGCCATAATAACGGTCTCCGCCTTCTCCAGGTCCGCCACTGTATTTATGCCGAGGATTTCATTGGTGTCCCTGCATTCGATCATTCCGATCTGGTGTCCGCTGTCGGCTGCAATACCAACAATGTCGGTTAAATACATTTCATTTTGGGCATTGTTTGATGTTATCCGGGTGAGCATTGTTTCCAGTGCATTACGGTTCACGCAATATATACCGGTATTGATCAATTGTATGCGCTTTTCCTCGGCAGTCGCATCTGCTTCTTCCACGATGCAGCAAACCCGATTCTGGCCGTTTACCACCAAACGCCCATAACCATAAGGATTTTCAAGCTGCGCACCAACAATGGTAATCGTATTGTTTTGTCCAACGTGCGTTTCGACCAGACTCGCAAGCGTGGTCGTTTTTAAAAAAGGCACATCTCCGCACAAAATAAGCACATGTTCAATGTTCTCGACCAACTCAGGAATTGCGCATAACACGGCATGTCCGGTACCGAGCTGATTTTCCTGCAATGCAAAACGGACCATCGGATATTCATTGGACACAACATTCATAACACTGGATGCCTGGGTGCCCACGACAACGATTACGTCGCTTCCTGCAAGCCGGACGGCTGTATCCACAACAAACTGAATCATCGGCTTTTGCCGGATACAATGCAGCACTTTCGCTGTCGATGATTTCATCCGTGTTCCCTTGCCTGCTGCAAGGATGATAACCGCAATATTTTTCATTTTTTTCCCATCCAGATTATGATTCAATCCCTGATGCGGCCTGCCTGGACAGCGACCGTTATGCACGAACCATAACCAAAGAAGGGCAAACCTTGCGGCATTGCCCTTCTTTGCTAAATTATGGTATTTCAACGTACGGTAAAAATTCGTTACTGCATATCACTCTTTTATTCCAAAGAGCTTTATGCGCGCCATGGCGCGATCCATCGCTCTTCTTGCACGATCCTTGTCTACGCCTTCTTCAGAGGATGAAAGGCGTTTCTGGGCTCTTTCATATGCGGCCCTTGCCCTGTCAACATCAATTTTTTCCCTGATTTCAGCTGTTTCTGCAAGTATCGTAACCCTGTCCGGAAGCGCCTCGGAAAACCCCCCGCTGATGAAAACAAAATGCTCCTTATCCTGAAGATCCCTGAAATGGACCGTACCAGTCTCAAGGGAGCTGAGAAACGGCGTATGGTTTGGTAAAATACCGAATTCACCTTCTGTTCCGGGAGCCATGACAATTTTAACGTCCTGTTTGACCACGTATTTTTCAGGCGTAACAATTTCAAGCCTAATCGTCTGTTGAGCCATTTTACATCTCCCGCGATATTATGCCGCCATTTTCTGGGCTTTTTCTGCTGCCTCTTCAATTGTGCCGACCATGTAGAATGCCTGCTCCGGCAAATCATCATGTTTTCCGTCACAGATTTCCTTGAAACCGCGAATCGTATCGTCAATCTTGACGAAAGCACCGGCAAGACCTGTAAACGTTTCAGCAACATGGAACGGTTGGGAAAGAAAGCGCTGGATTTTCCGGGCTCTTGAAACGGTAACCTTGTCTTCGTCAGAAAGCTCTTCCATACCCAGAATCGCGATAATATCCTGCAGGTCCTTGTATCGCTGGAGAATGGTCTGAACTTCACGGGCAACTGCATAATGCTCTTCACCAATAAAGTTGGCGTCAAGAATCCTGGATGTGGAGTCAAGCGGGTCAACCGCCGGATAAATGCCAAGCTCAGCAATCTGCCGTGAAAGAACAACAGTTCCATCAAGGTGGGCAAAAGTTGTCGCCGGCGCGGGGTCTGTCAAGTCGTCTGCGGGCACATACACACACTGAACCGCTGTGATGGATCCCTTGTTCGTCGACGTGATCCGCTCCTGAAGGTCTCCCAGTTCAACTGCAAGGGTCGGCTGGTAACCAACCGCTGACGGCATACGTCCAAGGAGGGAAGACACTTCCTGGCCCGCCTGGGTAAACCGGAAGATATTGTCAATAAAAAGCAGAACGTCCTGACCCTCTTCATCGCGAAAGTACTCAGCGCTGGTCAAAGCGGTCAGTGCAACACGGGCGCGGGCTCCAGGGGGCTCTGTCATCTGGCCGTAAACCAGCGCAGCCTTGGGAAGAACACCGGAATCCTTCATTTCGTGATACAGGTCATTTCCTTCGCGGGTCCGTTCCCCAACACCGGCGAACACAGAAATACCACCGTGATGCATGGCGATGTTGTTAATCATTTCCATCATGATAACGGTTTTTCCGACACCGGCGCCGCCAAACAACCCCATTTTGCCGCCCCTTGGGAATGGCACCAGCAGATCGATAACCTTTACCCCTGTTTCAAGAACCTGGACCGAAACATCCTGATCCGTCAGCAATGGCGCAGGCCTGTGGATCGGAGAGAGATTTTCCTGTGAAACATCGCCAAGGCCGTCCACAGGTTTTCCAATAACATTCAAAACCCTGCCGAGCGCTGCATGGCCGACCGGCACCATGATCGGGTTGCCCGTATCCTTGACAGGCATTCCCCGAACGAGACCGTCCGTAATATCCATTGCAATCGTTCGTACGACATTGTCGCCCAGATGCTGGGCGGTTTCAACGACAAGGTTATTTTCTTCATCATTGATCGACGGGTTGGTGATGAGCAATGCCGTTCTTAACTCCGGCAGTTTGCCCTGGTCAAACTCGACATCAACCACAGGCCCCATTACCTGCGTTATCTTGCCAATATTTTCTGCCATAAATAGACCTCCTATTTGAAAACACGGAATTTGATCCTGGTTAATTATCCCCTCAGGGCTTCGGCGCCGCCGACAATGTCCATCAACTCCATCGTAATTGTCTGCTGCCTGGCCTTGTTAAAGGTCAGGGTAAGGCTCTCGATCATATCATCGCATGCCTTGGTCGCGTTATCCATTGCACGCATTCGGGCTGCGTGTTCACTGGTCGATGTCTCGAGCAGTGCATGATAAATTTGTATGTATATACTTTTGGGAAGCATGATGTTAAGCAGCGCATCAGCAGAAGGTTCACAAATGTGTTCAGGCATATACCGCGATTCGGCTGCTTCAGTTTCCGATTCTTCCGGCTTTTCTATCGAAACAATCGGCAAAAGCTGCTTAATCACAGGGATCTGATTTGCCATGCTCCGGAATTCCGGATAAACAATGTGTACTTCATCATAATCACCGAACAGGAACCCTTCGATCAGCTTTTGACCTACCGAGGAGGCGATATTAAAGGCAAACTTTCCCCCAACCACATCAAGGTATTCGCCGTCTATCGTCAATTTTTCCTTGCGCGCCCAATTGCGTCCTTTTTTTCCGAAGTTCGTCAATGAAACAGTAATCTCACGACTTTGCAGATTTTCAATGAACTCTTCGGCCTTCTCCATAATGTTGGTGTTAAAGCCACCACACAATCCCCGGTCCGATGTGAGCATGATCACATGGACGTTTTTGGTTTCTACCTTCGGGATCAGCAGAGGACTGGTTACATCAGCGGCTTTATCGGCAATATTGCCGAGTACTTCGGAAAATTTTTCCGCATACGGTCGAAACCCGTCCATGGCCTGCTGGGCGCCGCGCAATTTGGATGCGGCTACCATGTTCATGGCCCGGGTAATCTGCTTGGTCTTTTTGACACCAGAGATTTTGGATTTTATTTCTTTTAACGATGCCATATATTAACTCGCTTTATACGATTGGTCATAATTGGAGTTGCACAGGCGAATGGCTACTTGATAGTATCTTTGAACTCTTCGCCGTATTCCGTGAATGCTTTTTGCAATTTTGCATCCAGTTCGTCGCCTATCGCACGCTTTTCTGCAATTTCAGTAAATATTTCAGGATAACGGGACTCAACAAACTGGTACAGACCGGTTTCATATTTTGCCAGAACGTTCGTTGGCAGAGTGTCAAGAAAACCCTTGGTCCCTGCATAAAGGATCGTGACCTGTTTTTCAAGCGGCAGCGGCTGATATTGGGGCTGTTTGAGAATCTCAACAAGCTTCTCACCCCGGAGGAGCTGTTTCTGCGTCGAAGCATCAAGATCGCTACCAAATGCGGCAAAGGACTCGAGTTCACGATATTGTGCAAGATCGAGGCGCAAGGTGCCTGCCACCTGCTTCATGGCTTTTTCCTGTGCAGCACCGCCGACGCGGGAAACCGACAGACCGACGTTAATGGCAGGACGTACACCGGCAAAAAACAGGCCGGGTTCAAGGTATATCTGGCCGTCGGTAATCGAAATAACGTTGGTCGGAATGTAGGCGGAAACGTCACCGGCCTGGGTTTCGATGATGGGCAGCGCAGTGAGAGAGCCGGCACCGAGTTCATCATTGAGCTTGCAAGCACGTTCCAGAAGTCTGGAGTGGTTATAGAAAATATCTCCGGGAAAAGCCTCACGACCCGGAGGGCGGCGCATCAGCAGTGATACCTGCCGGTAAGCAACGGCCTGCTTGGACAAATCATCATAAATGATCAGCGAATGCTGGCCATTGTCGCGGAAGTATTCTCCAATGGCGCAGCCGGCATACGGCGAAATATACTGTAATGTTGCCGGGTCGCTTGCCGTGGCGGAAATGACGGTCGTATATTCCATCGCTCCATGCTTTTCAAGAACGGCGACAACCTGTGCAACAGTTGACCGTTTCTGGCCGGT
>JAABUA010000081.1 GCA_011389515.1 Desulfobacteraceae bacterium | reverse complement strand
GGGACAAATGCTATGACTTAATTTTGTGTTGTTAAGCTTCTACCTTGAAAATATATTACTGTCAGAGTGCCATACGGCTATGGGCTGGCAGTAATGCGTTTAGTGCCGGAGTGCATTGCCAGAAGCAAGGTGCAAATTCCAGGAGACCCGGGAATACTGTCCGTACTGGCAAGTATGCTACAATTATCAGGATGACGGTGGCAATAGTGCCCGTCGTTCAATATATTCGGTTTCTATTAAACGAGCATTTTAACTTCTTTAAGCAATGTATCCTGCCATTTCAGATTTTCTCATGAGGGCAGCACCAAGATTATTGGCTGCCTGGGATGATGCCGTTTGCTTGTTTTGAGCCCGTTGAGCCGGCGGGGCTCAGGGTGTAGATTTTTTTCTTTCTGGTATTTAACGCGATTGTTTGATGGTTATAATACCTGTATTTAACGCTTGGATGGTAAGCGCTTTTATCATCACCGGGAGAATGGAGACATGGTTTTTGCGCTGACGGCTTTTTCAAGTCTTTTTTGTGCTGTTTTCATGCTTCTTGCAGGTGTCGGCCTGCTGACTACCCTTCTGAGCCTTCGAATGACCATGGAAGGTTTTTCCGTCCAGACCACCGGGATGATTATGTCGTTTTATTTCCTGGGGCTTGTTACGGGAAGTTTCATTTGTCATCACCTGGTGCAGCGGGTAGGCCATATCCGGGCATTCGCCGTCTTTGCAGCCATGTGTTGTGTCTCGGCGTTGGCTCACGGGCTATGGATTTCAATGTATGCGTGGGGATTTTTTCGCCTGGTTACAGGCGTTTCCATAACCGGGTTGTATATGGTTATCGAAAGCTGGCTGAACGAATACACTCCGTCTAAAGATCGGGGGAAAGTATTTTCGATATACATGGCAATCACCTACCTGGGCTTGGGCGTCGGACAGTTTCTGCTTATGGTGTCAGATGTCTCCCGGACGGATCAATTCATGATTGTTGGCATGCTGATGTGCCTCAGTCTTGTGCCTGTTGCGTCCACGAGATCCATTAATCCGGTGATGCCTGAGCGAGTTCAGTTCGATCTGGTGCATATTATCCGCAAAGCACCATTGGGAATCGCCGGCGGCCTTGTTGCCGGAATGCTCAACAGCACAATTTTCAGCCTGGGTGCGGTGTTTGCGTTCGGAATAGGACTGCCTGTAAATCAGATTTCTTTTTTTATGGGCACCATAATTATAAGTGGTCTTGTGTTCCAGTATCCGGTAGGGGTGTTATCGGACCGTTATGACAGGAACATTGTGCTGGGCGCGGTTGCATTGATCGTGACCTTTTGCGCCCTACTGATTACCGGCTATGCAATCGTGGATAGCAGCGGGAATTTTATGGTTTTGGGTGTTATGGGTGCAGTATACGGCGGCTTTGCGTTTACCGTATATCCGTTATCGGTTGCCCATACCCATGATTTTTTCGAACCCGATGAAATTATTCCGGTCAGCTCTGCCCTTTTACTTTCCTTTGGCGTCGGGGGTGTGACGGGCCCAATGCTGGCATCCGTTTTTATGGCATCACGGCTCGGTCCCAGAGGCATGTTCGTGTTTCTTGCCATCGTTGGGATGTGCTATTGCGCCGCGGTCTTCTGGTTCAGGGCGAAACGACCTGAGCGGCTTGTGGTGGAACAGCCGGTTCCCTTTGTGGTCGTGCGGTCCACATCCCCTCTTGCCGCTGCTTTGGATCCCCGGTCAGAGCCTGTGGATGGCTTACAGAAGTCGGAGGGGGATACCGGAGAGATACTTCACTGATCCTTTTTCAGGCATGCCGGTGCATTCTGAGCGAATGGTTACCACCGGCTTGCCGAAGGCATTGTATATCCTTTCCGCCATTTTTCCGGGAGAAAAGATGTCTCCGGGTTTTGCCAGAAAACGGAAGAAACCGTTCGAAAAACGGTAAGATCGCTACCGGAAATCGAGGATCCTGCCGGAATCATGGTTGGTTACAATGTATTTAAGATCATCCACCTGTGATCTGTCAAAAATGCATCCGTCCGTTTCCGGGGAAGAAAGCATTCTGTATCAGCCAAGCTCAGATATTAAAGAAGATTTTTCATCCGCGAGTGATCAGGAAGCCGAGATAAACGGCATACCCCGTAATCAGCAAAGCGCCTTCCCATCGGTCCAAAGACCGACGCCTGCCGGTAAACATGGCAATAAACAGGATCAGGCTAGCAAGGACAACCATCCCGATATCCATGTTGCTGGCGGTCTGAAAGGGAAGTGGTTTGATAACGGCGCTGATGCCGAGAACAAAAAAGATATTGAATATATTGGAGCCCACCACATTGCCCACCGCGATCTCTACGTTTTTGCGATAGGCGGCCATAGCCGAAGTGGCCAGTTCCGGCAGCGATGTGCCCACGGCCACAATCGTTAGGCCCAAGAAGGCCTCACTCATGCCCGATTCCATGGCAATATGCACGGCACCGTCAACAATCCATTTTCCGCCGAGCGAAAGGCCTACCAGCCCGCCTATTACCAAAAAAACCGCCTGCATTATTCCCTTTGACGGCCCGACGGGCACATTATTTTCAGATCTCACTTCCGCCCGTGCGATACTGGCAGAATAGTAGAGAAAAATGACAAAAAACATTAAAAATGTCAGTCCATCTGAGCGGGAAATATCAGAGTACGCCAATCCGTCGATTAGGTGATCGTTAGCCAGGACCGCCAGCACAACCACCGCCAGCAGGCTGAAGGGGATTTCCCGCCATACCATTCCCCGCGAAACGCTTAATGGGTAAATCAGCGCGGATATCCCCAGGATCAGCAGGATATTGGCAATGTTGCTCCCGAGGACGTTGCCAATGGCAATTCCGGTATTGCCATTGAAGCTTGCCACAATGTTGACGAACAGTTCTGGCATGGACGTGCCAAAGGCCACTACAGTGAGTCCGATCACCAAGTCCGATATATTCAGCCGCCGGGCTATGATCGAAGCGCCGTTGACGAGAAAGTCCGCCCCTTTGACAATTAAAATGATCCCGATAATCAGCAAAGCGTAAGACAGAAAAGCTTCCATGGGGTTATCTCATTTATCGAATTAATTACCGGTAATAGTTTGATTATTCACCGTATTAGGCTCCCTGTTTCCGGAAACGCCCAATCAAGCCCGGTTGAATGGTATGAGTTGATGTGGTCACGCCAGCTGTTTTTAGATAAATGAAAAATTCCATGACGGCAATGACAAATGCGTCCGGATGGATCCGTGCGGGCGGGAACCTGAAGCTTAATTAAAGGAAGCATGCGGGGATTGTAAAGCCGATTCAATGGTTGGGAGCGGTTGAACCGCCTGCTGTCGTTGACATACATTCATACGCATGCACCCGGATGAGCCGCCGGTTATTTACGACACCCCCAAGCGTGCCGGTCACCTTTATTTTCTGTTGAGGCATGGCGATCACCTCTCTGCCGGGCAAGCATTCGGGATCGATCAAAAACTCCCGTTCGTCATAGGTAAAAAGAGCAAACGCATAGGGATGACCGGCATCATCCCATTCAATCGGCACGACCACGCCCATGACAGTGATATGTTCTTCGGGTGTTTTCAAGAGGCCCCCATACATCTTTATTTTTGCAGAATAATACATGCATCGAAGCAATCTCTATGCCAATTTGCAGGAAACGGATTTGGGGGTCAGGGGGAGGGCTTTGCCATCAATCCTTAAAGGCTTCTTTCCGTATGCCGTATCGCGACATGAGCTTGTTGAGCTGGCGGGGGGTGATGCCGGCCGATTTCGCCGCGCTTCCGATTTTTCCCTGATACCCCGTTAAAAGGGATTCGAGGTACCGGCGCTCAAAATCTTCCACTGCACGGCGCCGCGCTTCGCTAAGGCCGATGCTGGTGGCTATGTGCGCCGTGCATAACCCTTGGCGTCCTGGAAAAAGTTCTGCCGGAAAACCTGACGGGGTCAGCGTATTGGATGCTTCAAGAATGTAGGCGCGCTCCATAAGGTTCTCCAATTCCCGGATATTGCCCGGCCATGGGTATTCCAGCATCGCCGCCAGAACCTCGGGATGCAGGGAATGAATGGATTTCTGCATATCCCGGTTCAACCGGTGTAAAAAGGCTTCCGCCAGCAACGGGATATCCTCGGGGCGTTTGCGCAGCGGCGGGATTTCTATGGGGAACACATTCAACCGGTAAAACAGGTCTTTTCGAAAATCACCGGCCTGTGACATTTTCCCGAGATCCACGTTGGTAGCAGCAATAATGCGGGCATCCGTGGAAAGCACGTCTTCGCCGCCCACACGGGAAAAAGTCCCCCCCTGAAGGGCCTGCAGCAGTTTGATCTGCGCAGAACTGGTTATGGTGGCAACTTCATCAAGGAATATAGTACCGCCCCTGGCGAGCTCAAATTTGCCAAGCTTTCGCTTGATGGCACCGGTGAATGCCCCCTTTTCATGGCCGAATAATTCGCTTTCCAACAGGGTGTCCGGGATGGCCCCGCAATGTACACTAATGAAACGTCCCTCTTTCCGGTTGCTGTGCCGATGAATCAGGCTGGCCATCACCCCCTTGCCGGTCCCGGTCTCTCCATAGAGCAGCACCGTGGCCCGGGTGGGGGCAACGGATCGGATCTTGCCATAAACTTCCTGCATGACGGCATTTTTGGTGCGGACAATCTGCAGGTAGTCTGAATGCCAGGACTTTCCACGTAAATAATCGAGTTCGGACCGCATCATGACCTGCTCGTTGATGGATTCAGCCACCAGCTTTATCTCTTCCCTGTTGATCGGGACGGTGACGTAATCACTGGCGCCGGCCTTCACTGCATGAACAGCTTTTCTGATGTCTTCGGGTTCTGCAACGGCAATGATTTCAATGGTCGGGTAGTAGCCTTTCATCGCCTGGATGGCTTCCACGCAGGGGTTTTTGCCGGAACTAGCTGCAACGGCATCCAGGGACAAAAATACCAAGTCGTAGCGCTTTTCTGCCAGTACGCCAAGCGCGGATGCAAGGGTGGATTGGCCATGCACAAGGCTTTCCGGCGCGAATGCCGCCCGGATGTCAGCCGTCAATTGCGCGCTGCCGGATATCACGAGGATGTTTTTCATGGCCTGCCAGTCGTTTGAAACCGGATTCGATGCCGCTGCAAACGCCTCCGAACCGGACAAACAGAAGGATGCGTTCCTGTTTTTCCCAGACTTCGGAACCCACGGTTCCGACAATGCTTCTTCTACTATATTTCTTATTTCATTGCAAGGATGTCAATAATGGCAATATGGGATGCAATGGAACTTTCCGGGCCTTTCAACAATGAATTGAATTGTTCAAAATATGGCATACATATTGCTTAACCCATTGGCAAAAGGGAACGATTCATTGTTTTTGACGATAGATCAATTTTTTTAATGCGTATTAATGAAAAAAATATTCGTATTTTCTGCTGCCATTTTTTCCGTTCTGACGGCTTCAGTGCCTGCGTCCGCCGGTGCTTACGCATATTGGCATTCAAGCGACCGGGCTTCCTTTCAGGCCCCCATGCCGGTTGTCGGCGCATTGCAATATCACACAATTCGAAATGATGAAACGATCCTGGACATCGCCCGGCAATACGAACTCGGTTTCAATGAAATTGCGTTATACCACCCGGATCTGGATCCCTGGGTGCCCAAACCGGAACTGTCGATTTTGATACCCACCCGCTGGATTCTTCCGGTGAGCCGTTACGAAGAGGTGGTCATCAACATTCCCGAAATGCGCCTGTATCGTTTTTTTAAAAAGATCGGATTGGTGAAAACCTACCCGATCGGTATCGGACGAAAAGGATTTGAAACACCCCCTGTAGTTTCGCAAGTAGCAGATCGAAAACGCCACCCGTCATGGACCACGCCCCCCTCCATGTGGGAAAGTCACGGACGACAGGTTATCCCACCGGGAACGGAAAACCCTCTGGGAGATCACTGGATCGGTCTTTCCGCGGCGCATCTCGGCATCCACGGCACCAACAACTCGTGGTCCATCGGCCGGCTGGTCACACGAGGGTGCATTCGGCTTTATCCGGAGCATATCGAACGCCTTTTTGATGAAGTGCGCGTCGGCGACAAAGTGGAAATCATCTACGAGCCGGTCAAGCTGGGCGTCGAAGACGGGGTGCTGCTCATGGAAGTACATCCCGACATCTATGACCGGATTCCCGACTTGCACCGTCACGCCGAGCAACTCATTTTTCAGCTGGGCCTTGCCTGGGATATCGATTGGATTGCAGTTTACCGCTGCATTGACTTGCAAAACGGCGTCCCCGCCGTGATAGGGGCCCCTGCGAAAGGAGGTGATCGCCTCTCAGCGACAGCTACACCTGATTAACCAGTAACTACATGACCTTATGTTCATCAAAACCCTATAATGCTACCAACGGAGAAAACGATTATGAAACCGATTCGTAAAAGCAATTCCACAGCCCTGATCATTGGTCTCATTGCTGTACTGGTGCTTACCCTTGGCGGGTGCGCTTCTTCAAAACAATTGAATCAGATGCAGGACCAGCTGGAAATGACCACTCAGAAAGCCGAAAGAGCTTTGGCGGCTACTGAAAAAGCCCAGGCGGATGTCGAAGACTGCTGCAATACGATCGATGAAGCCGTCATGGATGCCCAAAATGCAGCCGAACGCGCTGAAATGGCAGCCGAGCAGGCCGATGCCGCTGCAAAAAAGGCCGAAGCCATTTTTAACAAGCAGATGAAGAAATAAATACCCGGCGGCAGCGCTGCAACCCGGCGCTGCCGCCATTCAAACACGAATGCGAACCGGAAAAACCCATTTTACCCGGAACGCCTCTATAAGAGGTGGATTCCCATATATGATCATGCAGCCCAACAGTGGAAAGGAGATGCCAGATGGCAGATGTTCAATCACCCGACAAGGACACCCAAGAGTACGTCATAGATAAACAGCAGTGGGAATGGTCGCAGTTATGGAAAAAAGAAGATTGGTGGGCCATCTGGCTGGGATTTCTGCTCATTGTAGCGGGCATGATGATTTTTTTGCCCCGCCCTCCCGAAGGCATGGCTGAAAAGCTGGCAAAGGCGGAAAGCACGCTTCAGGCCGAAGACGCCCGCGCGCCATTCCGGACCGTGGAATGGCACAAGGCCAACGATGCAAAAAGCGGACTGCGCGCGACCAATGAACCCTATGCCAAAACCATCGCCCAGTGGCTGCAAATGCCCGGGCGATGGGCAGGGAATCCCCTGGAATCCCTTTACTTGAGTGAAGAAGCGGCCGCGGAAAGGCGCGCCATGGCGGAACCGGCATACAAGAATGCCCAGGACGCCACCAAGGAAGCCCTTGCCAGGGCAGAAGCAGCCCAGTCATTGGCTGAGGCCGAATCATTTAACAACCCCCAGTTGAATGAACAGGCGGAAAAGCAAATCAGCGAATGGCGGATGCTGCGGGAAAAGGAACGCGGCAGCCTTCGGAGCAATGCCACGGTGCAGTCCTATAACAAGATACCCTACCTGATCGGACTGTTTATTCTTATAGGGCTGTTTTTTACCATCGGCATTCTGTTTATGAATATCGATACCGCCAATTTCTGGAAAGGCTTCTGGTTCCTGTTTCTTATCGCCGTGCTGGCGATCATTATCGGCAACCAGGAAACCATGCGGAAATACGGCTTTGGCGATGTTCTCTGGGCCATCGTGCTGGGCATGCTCATCAGCAATACCGTGGGCACGCCGAAATTTATCAAGGAAGCACTGCAGACAGAGTATTTCATTAAAACCGGCCTGGTGCTGCTTGGTGCGGAGATTCTGTTCGGAAAAATCATATCCATCGGTATTCCAGGTGTTTTTGTCGCCTGGGTGGTTACGCCCATCGTACTTGTTTCGACCTATATCTTCGGTCAGAAGGTACTGAAGATGGCGTCTAAAACACTGAACATCACCATTTCTTCCGACATGTCCGTCTGCGGCGTATCTGCGGCCATTGCCACCGCCTCTGCATGTCGCGCCAAAAAGGAAGAGCTGACCATCGCCGTTGGCATGTCGATGCTGTTCACGGCGGTGATGATGGTCGCGCTGCCCACCTTTATCGTAGCCGTCGGCATGCACCCGGTGCTGGGCGGCGCCTGGATCGGGGGTACGATCGACTCCACCGGCGCAGTGGTGGCTGCAGGCGCCTTTTTGGGCGAAACCGGCATGTTTGTCGCCGCCACCATCAAAATGATCCAGAACATCATGATCGGCGTGATCGCTTTTGGCGTTGCGGTTTACTGGTGCGCCCGGGTGGATTGCGCCCCCGGTCAGCAGGTCGACAAAATGGAGATATGGTACCGGTTCCCCAAGTTTGTCCTGGGGTTTATCGGCGCATCCATCGTCATCTCCATCATGTATGCAAGCATGGGCAGCGCGGGGGACGTGATGATGGAACACGGTTTTATCCGCGGACTGACGCGCCATGCCCGGGAATGGTTTTTTGCCCTGGCATTTGCCAGCATCGGCCTGTCCTCCAATTTCCGGGAGCTGTCCCGGCACTTCAAGGGTGGCAAACCGGTAATTCTGTATATATGCGGCCAGAGTCTCAACCTTATTTTAACGCTGACCATGGCCTACATCATGTTTTTCCTGGTTTTTCCGGGCATTACGGCGAACCTTTAGATAAACATAAAAAAGAAAAGCGTTGCCCCCATGGACATTGAAAATAAAATGAAAACATCTGATGCGGGAATCCAATTGCGTCCCTGGCTGAAACTGGGTATGGGTCTCGGACTGATCTGGATCATGGCGTATGTTGTTTTACCATGGGGGCAGACCCTGCCCCATATCCAGCCGGTCATGTCCGCAATGGAGAAAGCCGATATCAACGCTGCTGACTACTGGTACACGCAATCCGAGGAAACCGCCCGCGCCCAGATGTTTGTGCGAAACGCCATCCGCAGGAAACAATAATGGGTCCGGAGACTGGACAAGGGAAAATTACCGGAAGAACATAGAACTGCAGAAGTTAACAGCCCGCCGATTGTGGCGGGCTGTTAGCAGTGGAACTTCTCCGCTACGAGAACATTCACGCCACCAAAGTAATGGGACTTCGTCTCGGGATTCTCTTCGTTTCCGTGCGAATACATGGACCGCAACTGCTGGAAATCGCCATTTGGTAGAGGCTTGTAGATGTTGTCCCCCGCCTTCCAGACCATTTCGTTCCTGCTGTAGTCCGGTATTTTGTTTGCAAAACGTCTGTCGCGAAAGTAACCCGCGTAGTCAGAAAGGATTATGCGAACCATCTTTTTATTGCTGCCAGGTTTCCTTCCGCATGACGCCGAGAGTCGAGGCGCCTTGACGGATGACCGGGAGGCAAAGTAAAGGCCGATTTCCCGTTTATTCCGAGGCAGACGGGCCGGCCTCGATGAGCGGGCTTTGGGCCGTATTGCCCGCGGAATCCACCGCCCGAACCGCGTAGGAGAACATCTTTGTTCCGGGGTCTTCCCGGAAGCGGTC